>JAJRUY010000261.1 GCA_024277555.1 Gammaproteobacteria bacterium
CGCTTCACGCAAGTCATCCTGCAGATCCAGAAAGCTCTCCTTGAACCAGTGCGGATGCTGAACCAGCTCCTTAAGGGGAATATCATCAAAAACCAGAGGATCTTCTTCCGCTGCGGCTGGTGCCGGGCCGTTCCACCAAAGTAGCACCGCCAAGGCGATAAAAAGAAGATCCGGGCGGAGCATTACAAACAGGCTTTCCAGTCGATGGCGTCATCACCAAACACCAGAAAATGCGGATTCAACAGGGAATCTTTCTGGTTATAGCGCAACCTTTGCAGCTCGGTATCAGTCACCTGGCCACCGGCGGCTTCCACTACCGCCTGGGCAGCTGCGGTATCCCATTCGGAAGTGAGTCCCAGGCGCGGGTAGACATCCGCCTTTCCTTCCGCCACCAGGCACAATTTGAGGGAGCTGCCCATGCTGACAATTTCGTACTCCGGCAGCTGCTGCAAAAAATGCAGCAGGCTGTCTCCGGCATGAGAGCGGCTTCCTGCAACGCGCACCGGAGTGGCGCAGGGACGCGTAACCTGAATTGGCGCCGGCTTGCCATGATTTTCCTGACGAAAGGCTCCACCAACAACATCCCCAAAGTAGCTAACGCCGGTAACCGGCACATGCACCACACCGAGAACAGGAAAGCCCTGATCAATGAGCGCAATATTTACGGTAAATTCCCCGTTGCGTTTGACAAACTCACGGGTGCCATCGAGAGGGTCAATCAGCCAGTAGCGTTTCCATTCCCGGCGTTCCGCATAGGGAATCGCTGCAGATTCTTCCGAGAGCACGGGAATCTCCGGTGTGAGCTGCCTCAGGGCGTCCTCAATCAGCCGGTGCGAAGCCATGTCCGCCCGGGTGAGAGGAGAATGGTCTGCTTTTTCCTGCACCTCAAAATCCTGCGCATAGACTTGCAGTATGGCCTCACCCGCCTTCCGGGCAATCTGGTTGATGTGCTGGATGTCTGGTAATGTCATGGATACTATATTCTCATGTATGGTAAATCACAGGCTACAAAGGCCGCAGACGAAGTGCAAATGCTTTTTTATGGAGAATTACATGTTTGACTGGGCGCAGATCGACACCGTATTGCTGGATATGGACGGCACACTGCTGGATCTGCATTTTGATAACCATTTCTGGCTGGAATATGTGCCTCAGCGTTACGCCAGGCAACATGGATTAAGCCTGGCGGCGGCAACGGAAGAACTGCTGCAACGCTACAAAAAGGTGGAAGGAACCCTGAATTGGTATTGCGTGGACTACTGGAGCCAGGAACTGGGGCTGGATATTCCCCTGCTGAAAACAGAAGTGGAGCATTTGATTGCGGTACATCCCCATGTGATGGATTTTCTGCAATGCCTCGAGGACAAGGGAAAATCCCGCATACTGGTGACCAACGCCCATCAGAAAGCGCTGCAACTGAAGATGAGTAAAACCCGTCTGGGAGGGCATCTGGATCAGGTAATCAGCGCCCATGACATTGGCTTGCCAAAAGAGAACCCCGCTTTCTGGGGGCGTTTGCAGCAAGTGGTGAATTATTTACCCGAGCACACCCTGTTCATCGATGACAGCCTGCCGGTGCTTCGTTCCGCTCACAGCTTTGGTATAGCGCATCTATTGTGCATGCTGCAGCCGGATGCGAAACAGCCTGCGCGGGATATTCAGGAATTCAGGGCATTGATGCATTTTGAGCCACTGCTGCGCGACCTTGGTTGCTGACCTGATCAAGTCTCCACCGTTTGCAGAAACACCATCAATTCGTCCATCGGCAGGGGCTTGCTGATAACAAACCCCTGCAGGCAGTCGCAACCAATGCTCACCAGGTAGTTTCTCTGGACTTCGGTTTCCACCCCTTCTGCAACCACTTTCATGCCAAAGCTGTGGGCAAGCTGGGTGATCGCCTTGACCAGAATCGCATCATCTTCATCAGAAGAAATATCCCTTACGAACTCCCGGTCGATCTTGATGCTGTCAAACGGGTAGGTGCGCAAATGATTGAGTGAGGACTGCCCGGTGCCGAAATCATCCAGCACCAGCGGTATTCCCAGCTGGCGCAACTCGCTGAACAGGGCGCGTGCGGTGGTGATATCCTCAAGCAGGGTGTCTTCCGTGATTTCCAGAATGATGCGAGAAGGAAATCTCAGCTGACGCAATGTTGTTATGACACTACTGTGCCGGGTCGGATCACGCAATGCCCCGGGAGCCAGGTTAATGGAAACCCGCAGCTGTATACCGTACTCAACCTGGACCGCAGACTGCAACTGATCGACCTGGGAAAACAGATGCTTTGTAAGCTTTTTGCTCAAATCCAGGTTCTGGCTTTTCATCGTCTCCATGAACTCTGCCGGATACCTCAATGGTTCATCTTCCGGTTGCCAGCGCATCAACGCTTCCACGGCGATGAGCTTGCCGGTATCCGCCTCTACTATGGGTTGATAGTGGAAAATAAATTCCTTTTTCAGCACTGCATCACGTAAGCGATGCTCCAGATCAAGCTGACGGCTGACACGCTGTAACAACTCGCTGGAAAAAAAGTAGTAGTTGTTTTTTCCGCGTCGCTTTGCTTCATACATGGCAGCATCCGCATCACGCAGAAGATCTTCAGGCTGATTGTCGTCATACGGAGCAATGGAAATGCCGATGGAAGCGGAAATATGGTACTCCTGACTGCCGATTTCCAACGGCGCCTGCAGCTCTTTGAGGATTTTCTGCGCAACATTTCTGGCGAAAGCCTTTTGTCCGATATCTTCCAGCAGGATGGCGAACTCATCCCCTCCCAGGCGGGCAACGGTGTCTGAATTGCGTATCACCTTCTGCAGGCGTCCAGCCACATTCACCAGCAATTCATCTCCGGCAAAATGCCCAAGGGCATCATTGATTTTTTTAAAGTTGTCAAGATCCAGAAACAGCAGCGCAACCATCTTGTTGTGCCGGTGGGCGATGCTCAGAGCATGCTCCAGGCGATCCATGAATAACAGGCGGTTAGGCAGCTGGGTAAGGGGATCATGATGTGCCAGATGATCCAGCCCCTGCTGCCGCTTCCAAACCTGGCGGCGCATTTCACTGAAAGCCTCCACCAGATCCTGCGTCTCTGCCAGTTTTGGCCGGGGAATAACAACATCACTGTTGCCGTTGGCTTCCTCACGCAGGGCATGAGCCGTTTCTGCAATAGGTTTTATCACCCATATCTTCAGATAGATGTAGGTAAATAAAATCCAGAAAATGCCGAGGATGGTAAGCACAAAAATCGTCTGGCTCAGGCGTGAGGCAATATTGGTCAACCCGGTGATATCATCAGCTGTCTGCCGAAAAAGACTGTCCTGCAGCTGTTGCAAATCAGCCTGCATCTGCTGTATCCGGGGTTGCAGGGAAGTCTTGTACAGATACATATCTTCCCGCCACCGATCAGAATGCAGGTTGCTCAGTAAATCCCCATAGTACTGATCCCATTCCTCCACGTTTGCCCGCAAGCGCGGCCAGACATCCTCGGTCAATTGCAACGACGCAGGTGCGCGGGCTTTCTGCAATTGTGTCAATTGCTGTTGCATCTGCCCCAGGTATTTTTTTATGTTTTTGGAGTTGCTCTCTATGCCCACCACAGGGTTGTCCGAGAACACACTGAAACGATTTGCCACCAACAAGTGAAACTCAGACAGCAATTGCACCCAGGTATGGCGCGCCTGATACACCAGATGGGCAAAGCGATTCAAGTTTTTATTCTGCGCCACCTGAGAGGCGACATTGTCCAGGGCATTCAGAACCGCCCTGGATTTGGGCTGCATGGTGTAGATTCCCGGGAAACGCAGGACATTGTTGCTGGAAATATGCAGAAACGTGGCAATATCCGTCTTGAAACCTGTCACCCGGGCCAGGGGAACAAGTTCCTTCAGAAGCGGTTCCTCATGGCTTAATACCTGGATATTCCCAGCCAGCTCTTCAAGGTGCTTTTCCAGGGTCTGGATCAGGAGCTGAAGCTGGCTGCCGGGCTGGGTTCCCGGCTCGATAAGCTGATTCCCCAGCCAGTCCTGGATTTCCTGCAGTTCCTGCAGCAGGTTTCCGGTTTCTTTCTCTGCCAGGGCACGAACAGCAAAACGATTGATCTGCTCTTCCGAAGTGCGGCTGACATAATGCTGCCCCACCCAGGCAGACGCTATCAGCACTACGATCAGAACGAGCGCCATGTAGAGATATTGTCCCTGGTAGGAGGCGAGGGTTGGCAATCGCCATCGATACTCTCGATTCCCGGTCATACTTTTCCTTCCTTCCTGGATTTCCTTCCCAGACATTATCCTTGTCGACGCTTCCTTGCATGCTGGTCTCGGCCACCGTTTCTTCCCCTGGAACCATGACCATGGTTATGCCGCGGCTTGCGCGGGATACGGATACGGCTGGAAGGATCCACCTCTGCCAGCAACTCTCCAGGGACAGAGGTCATGGGAATGCTGTGACCGATATAGGCCTCGACTTCCGGCAGCGAGAATGCATGAGTTTCGCAGGCAAAGCTGATCGCGCTCCCAGCAGCGCCAGCCCGACCGGTGCGGCCGATTCGATGCACATAATCTTCGGCATCTTCCGGCAGGTCATAGTTTACGACATGGGTCACATCAGGAATATGCAGCCCCCGCGCAGCCACATCCGTAGCCACCAGCACATCCAGACCACCTTCCGTAAACTTCTTCAACAGGCTCGTGCGCTTTTTCTGCGGCACATCGCCAGACAGCACAGCCGCATCTATGCCGTTGCCCTGCAGAAACCCCCAGACTTCATCAGCAGCGCGTTTGGTATTGACGAAGACGATGGTTCTGGCATTTTTCCACTGCCGCAACAAGCCGATGAGCAAGGGTATTTTTTCATCATTGGCGGTCATGAACCCCTGCTCATCGATACGGTCGGCAGTAACCTTGTCCGGCTCGACCTCGATGGCTCTGGGGTTGTTCATGTGCTCGTAGGCAAGCTCCTTGACCCGGAAAGACAAGGTGGCCGAAAACAGCATGCCCAAGCGCTTGTCTGGCGGAGGACAGCGGTGCAGCAGAAAACGGATATCCTTGATAAACCCGAGATCAAACATGCGATCCGCTTCATCCAGCACCACCACCTGGATCTCTTTCAGGTCATAGATTTTCTGCTTGAAGTAATCAATAAGACGCCCGGGAGTGCCGATGAGTATATCCACGCCCTCCTTGACCGCATTGCGTTGGGATTCATAGCCGGTACCTCCATATACCACCCGCACTTTCTGCCCCGTATGCCCGGCCAGAACCTTCGCATCCTTCTCGATCTGGATTGCCAGCTCACGGGTAGGCGCAATCATCAATGCCCTGGGCTGGTTGGGGCGCCGTTTTTCCGACGGCGGATGCTGTTCCAGACGGTGCAGCGCCGCCAACAGGAATGCGGCGGTTTTTCCGGTGCCGGTCTGCGCCTGACCAGCCACATCCTCTCCAGCCAAGGCCGGGGGAAGGGTTGCCGCCTGTATCGGGGTGCAATACACAAAGCCTGCATCCTTGACACCTGCAAGTATGGCTTCTGACAAACCAAAGCTGTCAAAACGTATGTTTGTAAGGTGTTTTTCTTCATTCATAGGGGAGAAAGGATACCGCAAACAGAGTTTTTCTGTAGATCAGGATGTCTCAAATGCAATAAAAACTTGAAAAACATACCCCAGTCAGGGCAAAATCCACAGACAGGGGCGTTTCAGACCAGGTTCTTTGGCATAAAACAAGCCAAAGGAGTAACCTGCATCTTCAATCTTTGACGTTTTTACAATACGCATATTGAATCCATATCCAAGTTAAAGCATCGTTGCTTCAGACGATGTGAATATCTTATTTTCATTTATTTTTCCGGAGAAATAGTCAGTGAGTGACAAAATCGTTCAATTGGCGGACGACACTTTCGAACAGGAAGTGCTGAAGGCAGAAGTGCCCGTACTGGTAGATTACTGGGCAGAGTGGTGTGGCCCCTGCAAAATGATTGCGCCGGTGCTGGACGAAATCGCCAGCGAGTACCAGGGCAAGCTGAAAATCGCCAAGCTGAACATCGATGACAATCCTGATACCCCGCCTGCATATGGCATTCGGGGCATCCCGACATTGATGTTGTTCAAAAACGGTGAAATTGAAGCCACCAAGGTGGGAGCAGTATCCAAGTCCCAGCTTACCGCCTTCATCGACAGCAATCTCTGAATTTCCAGCGTGTCATGGTGATACCCGCCATGGCGCTCAACACTATCAAATTTCAGTCGCTACATCGTTGCAAAATTCCTTATCCCCCGGCAATTCACTGACCGGGAACTTTTAACTTTCTTTTCTCAACCCTTCAAATCAAATACCCATGAATCTTAACGATCTCAAACAAATGTCGGTTCCTGCTCTTTGCGAGCTGGCACAATCCATGAAAATCCAGGGCACGGGCCGCTCTCGTAAACAGGATCTTATATTTTCCATCCTCAAGGCGCATGCCAAAAAAGGCGAAGACATTCACGGTGGAGGCGTACTGGAGATTCTGCAGGACGGTTTCGGCTTTCTCCGATCGGCAGACTCTTCCTATCTTGCCGGGCCGGATGATATCTATGTCTCTCCCAGCCAGATCCGGCGCTTCGCCCTGCGCACCGGGGATACCATTACCGGCACCATCCGCCCGCCCAAGGACAGCGAACGCTATTTCGCCCTGCTGAAGATCGACGAGATCAACTATGACAAGCCGGAGTCGGCCAAGAACAAGATCCTGTTCGAGAACTTTACCCCTCTGTTTCCCAATGAATCCATGCATCTGGAAATGGGCAACGGCAGCACCGAAGACATTACCGTACGCACCATCGAGCTGGTGGCACCCGTGGGCAAGGGACAGCGCGGGCTGATCGTGTCTCCACCCAAAGCGGGCAAGACCATGATGATGCAGAACATCGCCCAGTCCATCGCCAATAATCATCCTGAAGTATATTTGATCATTCTGCTTATCGACGAGCGCCCCGAAGAGGTCACGGAAATGGCTCGTTCGGTGTCGAGAGCAGAAGTCATCTCCTCGACCTTTGATGAGCCCGCCGCCCGCCATGTACAGGTGGCGGAGATGGTCATCGCCAAGGCCAAGCGGCTGGTGGAACATAATCGCGACGTGGTGATCCTCCTCGATTCCATCACTCGTCTGGCGCGCGCCTACAACACCGTGATTCCTTCCTCCGGCAAGGTACTCACCGGCGGCGTGGATGCCAACGCCCTGCAAAAGCCCAAGCGCTTCTTCGGTGCCGCACGCAACGTGGAAGAGGGCGGCTCCCTGACCATTCTGGCAACTGCGCTGGTGGAAACCGGCTCGCGCATGGACGATGTGATCTACGAAGAATTCAAGGGCACCGGCAACATGGAGGTGCATCTGGACAGGCGCATTGCCGAGAAACGCATCTTCCCCGCCATCAACATCAACCGCTCCGGCACCCGCCGCGAGGAACTGCTGATTCCTGCTGCTGAACTGCAGAAGATCTGGATACTGCGCAAAATCCTGCACCCCATGGACGAACTGGCGGCCATGGAATTCCTCTATGACAAGCTCAAATCCACCAAAACCAACGCCGAGTTCTTCAGCTCCATGAAGAAAAAGTAGGCCGTGACGCAGGATAGCTCATATCCTGCCATGATCCTGGCAGCCGGCCGCGGTGAGCGCCTGCGACCACTGACGGATCTCACCCCCAAGCCTCTGCTAGAAGTGGCCGGCAAACCCCTGATCGCCTGGCATCTGGAGAAACTGGCGAAAGCCGGCTTCAGTCGGGTGATAATCAATCACGCACACCTGGGAAAGCAAATTGAAAACACCCTTGGCGACGGAAGCCGCTGGGGGCTGCAGATTCGCTATTCCGCAGAGGGGCAGGGCCGCGCCCTGGAAACCGGCGGCGGCATCTGCAAGGCCTTGCCATTGCTGGGCGATGGTCCCTTTGTGGTCATCAACGGTGATATTTTCACCGAACTGGATTACGCCTCCCTGAAGCTGAGGCTCCCCGAGCACAGTCTTGCCCATCTGATCCTGGTGGATAACCCCGAACATCATCCCCAAGGCGACTTTGTGCTGCAGGACGGCGTGGTGCAGGTGGCAGACCAACCCAGGCTCACCTTCAGTGGCATCGGCATCTACCGCCCTCAGCTGTTTGCCGGTTGCAAGGCAAAGCCCTTCCCCCTGGGCCCGCTGCTGCGCCAACAGATGCCCGGGGGTAGAATAAGCGGCGAATATTTTGGCGGCTACTGGCTGGATGTAGGCACGCCGGAGCGGTATCAACTTCTGCACAGGAAACTCTCTGATGGGACAGGAAATCAGCCATAGCAGCTTTTCCGAGGAGGATTTCAAGCACTTTCGGGAACGGATGATTGCAGAAACCTCCCTGCTGGAACAATGGATGGCGGATGATGCCCTGGATCAGGGAGAACCCATGGCGGGCAGTGAAATCGAAGCCTGGCTGGTAACCGACCGGGGTCTTCCGGCCCCCGTCAACCAGGCGTTTCTGCAGTACATGGACGATCCCCTGGTGGTGCCGGAGCTATCCACTTTTAACGTGGAGCTCAATACCCATCCCCTGCTTTTTGCAAACGGCATGTTCGATCGCATGCATGAGGAGCTGGCTGAACTCTGGCAGCGCTGCAAGATTGCGGCAAACCGGGAGGCGGCGCACATGCTCATGATCGGCATTCTGCCCACGGTGCAGCAGTCAGATCTGTGTCTGGGAAACATCTCCGGCATGCAGCGTTATCAGGCGCTCAATGAACAGGTGCTGCGCATGCGCAATGACCAGCCCCTGATGCTGGACATCCTCGCCCGGGAACATCTGGTGGCGGAACATGACGATGTAATGCTGGAGGCGGCCACCACCTCTTTCCAGATTCATCTGAAGATTCCTCCAGAACAGGCCGCCCGCGCCTACAATCTTTCCAAGATCATTTCCGCGCCCATGGTTGCCCTGTCGGCAAACTCACCCTTTCTGTTCGGCCATGAGCTCTGGGACGAAACCCGCATCCCCCTGTTCGAGCAATCCGTAGCCGTGGGCGCCAGCGACTATTCCAAGCGCGTTACCTTCGGCGTGCGTTATGCAGAGCATTCCATCATGGAATGCTTCGAGGCCAACCGTGACCGCTACCCGGTGCTGCTGCCCCAGCTCATGGACGAACCACCTGAATCCCTGGCGCACCTGCGCCTGCACAATGGCACCATCTGGCGCTGGAACCGGCCCCTGGTCGGGATTTCGGAAAACGGCAAGGCACATATCCGCATCGAACACCGGGTGGTTCCCAGCGGCCCTTCCACACTGGATGTGATTGCCAATGCGGCATTTTTCTTCGGCCTGATCCAGGAACTCATGGCCACGGAAAAAGACGCCGAAGCCCGCTTGCCCTTTATCAGCGCCAAGGAAAACTTCTACGGCAGCGCCTGCCTGGGGCTGGATGCCCGAGTCACCTGGTTCGACGGGCGCGAAGGCAGCGTTGCCGATCTTTGCCTGCAACAGCTCATCCCCCAGGCGCGGGTCGGGTTGGCGCGCATGGGAGTCACTGCAGGGGAAGCCGACCGCTGGCTGGACATCATCGAGGCCCGGGTTGCCAGCCGCCAGACCGGCGCACGCTGGCAGCGTGAATGGGTCACCCGCAACGGCAAGGACTTTCCCGCCATGGTACGCGCCTACCGGGAACATCAGGAAAGCGCCCAACCCGTTCACGCCTGGAAGATCTGACCATGTATGCTGAACTGTGCGAACTTCCCCGGGAACTGCTGGATTTACCCGCGAGGGATTTGCATGCTTTTCTCGGTGGCCCCACCCTGATTCATCTGCAGGGCCGACGCGAAGCACCGTTGTTTGTGTCGGTGCTCATGCACGGCAACGAAGATGTAGGCTGGGAAGCCGTGCGCCATTTGCTGCGCAAATACCTGCCAGGTGGTGGCGGGCTGGAACTGCCCCGCTCCCTGTCCCTGTTTATCGGCAATACTTCGGCCGCAGCCGTCAACATGCGCAGGCTGGCGGGGCAGCCTGACTACAACCGGGTCTGGCCGGGCAGCGACCTGCCCCTCACCGCCGAGCATGCCATGATGGAAAGCATTGTCGATTCCATGGCGAAAAAGGGTGTCTTTGCCAGTGTCGATGTACACAACAACACCGGCCTCAACCCGCATTATGCCTGCGTCAATGTGGTGCGCACAGAATCACTGCATCTGGCGGCCATGTTCAGCCGCACCGTGGTGTATTTCACCCGCCCCAAAGGGGTGCAGTCCATGGCCCTGACGGAACTGTGCCCTGCCGTAACCCTGGAATGCGGCAAGGTCGGGCAAGAGCACGGTGTACAACATGCCAGTGAATATCTGGATGCCTGCCTGCATCTGGCACAGCACCCTGCGCACAGCATCTCACCCCATGATCTGAATCTGTTCCATACCGTGGCCATTGTAAAAATTCCCCCGGAAGTCAGCTTTAGTTTCGGCTGCCAGAAGTACGACCTGTGCCTGCTGGATGATCTGGATGTGCTGAATTTTCGTGAGATTCCGGCAGGAACCTGTTTCGGCAGGGTGCGCAAGGGGCTGAAGATTCCCCTGGAGGTAAAAAACGAAGCCAATCATGATGTGGCGGATCGCTATTTTTCAATAGAAAATGGTGAGTTACTGACACGCACCCCGGTGATGCCTTCCATGCTCACCAGAAACGAAGCTGTAATCCGCCAGGACTGCCTGTGTTATCTGATGGAGCGCTATGATCTGCATCTGGAGGATGCGGGTTAGCCCGGATACCCCTGCGGGTTGTTGTATTGCCAGCGCCAGCTGTCCTCGCACATTTCCACGATGCCTTTTTCTGCATGCCATCCCAGTTCCCGGGCGGCAAGTCCGGGGTCTGCGTAACAGCTGGCAATATCACCTTCACGGCGGGGCGCCAGTTTGTAGGGCACTGGACGTCCACTGGCCTTTTCAAAGGCCGCCACCATTTCCAGCACCGAATAACCCTGTCCGGTGCCAAGATTGTAGGTAACCAGCCCGGGATCGTTCTCCAGCTTTTTCAGCGCCTTGATGTGCCCCTTGGCCAAGTCCACTACATGGATATAGTCCCTGACCCCGGTGCCGTCCGTGGTGGGATAGTCGCTGCCGAAAACTGACAGGGTATCGAGTTTGCCTACGGCTACCTGGCTGATATAAGGCATCAAATTGTTGGGAATATCATTGGGAGATTCACCGATTCTGCCGCTCTCATGAGCACCCACGGGATTGAAATAGCGCAAGCGGGCGACATTCCACTGCTGATCCGATTTGTAGACATCGTCCAGCATCTCCTCGATGATGAGTTTGGAGCGCCCGTAGGGATTGGTGGCGGAAACCGGGAAATCTTCCGTGATCGGCAGCGAGGCCGGTTCGCCATAAACCGTCGCCGAGGAGCTGAACACCAGGTTCTTTACTCCGGCATCATGCATGGCTTCCAGCAGGTTCAGGGTGCCGCCGATATTGTTCTGGTAATAGGGGATGGGAATGTTTACCGATTCTCCCACCGCCTTCAATCCGGCGAAGTGAATCACGGCATCAATGTGGTATTGATCGAAACACGCCCGGGTGGCCACCTTGTCGCACAAGTCCGCTTCGATGAAGGTGATTTTCTTGCCGGTGATTTCCTCTACCCGCTCGATAGCCGTGTACTGGCTGTTGCTCAGGTTGTCCAGCACAATCACTTCGTACCCCGCCGCCAGCAATTCCACATTGGTGTGGGAGCCGATATAACCGGCGCCGCCTGTGACCAGAACTGATTTTATCTTTTCCATGATCAAGAATTCTTCTCCACTTTCATTGTTTCAATACGAGGTCGGCCTGCAGATCCGCATGATAGGATGAGCGCACCATGGGGCCGCTGGCTACATTGGAAAAACCCATGGATTCGCCCAGCACCCGCAGCTGTTCAAATTCCTCCGGGGTGACGAAGCGAGATACGGGGAGGTGTTCCCGGCTCGGTTGTAGATATTGCCCCAGGGTAAGCATATCCACGCCATGGCGCCGCAGATCCTTCATTACTTCTTCCACTTCTTCCGGCTCTTCGCCCAAGCCCAGCATGAGGCCGGATTTGCTGGGTATCCGGGGATGGCGAATCTTGAATTCCTCCAGCAACTTCAGTGACCAGGCGTAATCTGCGCCCGGACGGCATTGGCGGTACAGGCGGGGCACGGTTTCCAGGTTGTGGTTGAATACATCAGGAGGCGCCTGCTCCAGGATTTCCAGGGCGGCATCCATGCGCCCACGAAAATCCGGCACCAGGATCTCGATGCGGGTCTGCGGGGCATGTTGACGGATCGCAAGGATGCAGTCCCGGTAGTGGCTGGCGCCTCCATCTTTGAGATCATCCCTGTCCACAGATGTAACCACCACATATTTGAGAGCCATTTCCTCAATGGCTTCCGCCAGCTGCCGGGGTTCGTCCTGATCCAGCGGCTCGGGACGGCCATGGGCCACATCGCAAAAGGGGCAGCGCCGGGTGCAGATATCTCCCATGATCATGAAGGTGGCCGTGCCCTGGGTGAAACATTCTCCCAGATTGGGGCATTGGGCCTCTTCACACACGGAGGAAAGCTTGCGCTCGCGCAGGATCTTGCGAATGCGACTGACCCCCGGCCCTTGAGGGGCGCGGGCGCGAATCCAGCCAGGCTTGCGCAGCAGTTCCGTGGATGGCTGCACCTTTACCGGAATGCGGCTGAGTTTGTCCTTGCCCCGCTGGTGGGTGCTGTTTTGTCCGCGGGAGGGTGCGCGATAGTCGTCAGTCATGAGGGTTCCATCGGGGTTCCAGGTTGAGGTTGTTGCAGAGAATGTCAACCAACTCCCTGCTGGCCTGTGATACATCCAGATCTGCACCAAGATCCTTGAGGCGGGTGACCTGCTGTCCCGCATGTCCACAAGGATTGATGCGCCCGAAAGGCTCCAGATCCATGTCCAGGTTCAGCGCCAGACCATGGTAAGTATATCCCCTGCGCACCCGCAGACCCAGAGCCGCTATTTTTTTTTCATTCACATAGACACCGGGGGCATCCGGCCTTGCCGCCGCTTGAATACCATGATTTGCCAGCAGCCGGATCACCGTGTCTTCCATGCAACTGACCAGGCCGCGAATACCCTTGTTGACGGCCTTGAGATCCAGCAACAGATAGACCACCAGCTGACCGGGGCCATGATAGGTGACTTGCCCGCCCCGGTCACTGTAGATTACCGGGATGGCGCCGGGATCGAGAACATGCTCGGCCTTGCCTGCCTGTCCCTGGGTGAACACCGGGAAATGCTCCAGCAACCAGATTTCTGAAGGGGTCTGGGGGGTGCGCTGGTCGGTGAAGGCCTGCATTTCCCGCCAGGTCTGTGCATAGCCCCGGAGACCGAACTGGCGCACCATCACCGGCTTCATCAGAGGCGCATCAGCACCCGCTCATGGGCGGTCAGATCATCGTAGATGGCGTCCAGGTGTTCCCGGCTTTGCGCCTCGATTTCCACGCTAACAGAAACATACTTGCCGTTCTTGCTGGGCTTGAGGCTTACCGCTCCCTCGGATATATCCGGGCAATGACGGCGGATGATCTGCACCACCAGAGCATCAAAATCATCCTCGTCCAACCCCATGGCCTTGATGCGGAAGCGGCAGGGGTAGACCATGCCTTCCGGTTCTTTTCCGGTTTCAGTCATTTCATTCAGCCGACGGTGATCCGCGCAGACGCAAACGCGCCTTGCATGCAGTATACAAGGCATCCATCTTTTCCCACATGGGGCCGGGGCGGCCATTGGCAACAGGATGGCCGTTGAGGCGCGTAACCGGCATCACTTCCCGGGTGGAGCTGGTGATCCAGATCTCTTCGGCAGTTTCCAGCTCCTCAACGGAGATGCTGGCTTCCGCATAAGGCAGACCGGCATCGCCTGCCAGCTCCAGCACCAGATCCCGGGTGATGCCGGGCAACAGCCGCTGGCTTTTGGGGGGGGTGATGATGAGCTCATCCTTGACGATAAACAGATTGGAAGCCGTACCTTCATTGGCCATACCATCGCGCACCAGGATCGCCTCCTGAGCGCCCTCATCCAGTGCCTGCTGCTGGGAGAGGATATTCGCCAGCAGGGTAATGGCCTTGATATTGCACCGCTCCCAGCGAATATCGTCCAGGGTAATGACGCTCATACCCTGTTTTACCATCTCCGGGTCACGGCGGGTCAATTCCGTGGCGAAGGCCATTACCGTAGGGGTTACATGATCCGGGATGGTATGCAGGCGTTTGCCATAGGCGCCGCGGGTGATCTGCAGGTAGATTTGCTGGTCTTCAGTACCCCGTTGCGCCAATAGTTGCTGCAGAATTCTGCGCCACTGGTCTTCTGCCAGGGGTGGCGACATGCAAATGCCTTCCAGACTGGCGTTGAGACGGTGCAGGTGCTCACGCAGACGGAATGGTTGCCCGGCATAGGCGGGGATCACCTCGTATACACCATCGCCAAACAGGAAGCCGCGATCCATTACCGGCACACAGGCGTCCTCCTGGGGAATGAATTCGCCGTTCAGATAAATCAGTTCAGACATGGTTATCGATTGAAAGCAGGCGGCTAATGGAAAACCATCAGCACCTGATCGATCAGATTATGGATGATCCCGCCTTCACGCACATCCTGCAACGCGACCAAGGGTACTTCTCTGACGGTTTTACCATCGTGTTCAAGAATCAC
>JAJRUY010000262.1 GCA_024277555.1 Gammaproteobacteria bacterium
AATATGTTACCGGGTGTTTGTTAAGTCCGCCCTTGCACCGATCTTGTTGCCCAGAGACGATATTTCTTCACTCAATCAATAGCTTGGGCTATTGATTCGATCAGAGTCGCCTCTGAACAACAATCCCGGCACAATCATCGGACTTCCAGGTGAAACATCCGGGCTAAAGCTCGCCTCAATGCATCATTCAAATCCATCACCAAATAACTCGGCCCCACCGGTAAGCCCCAGAGAAATCGGGCCGGTATAGCCGGGAAAGACATAATCCAGGTTTGGGTTCTTCATAAAATTCACCACAATATCTCCCAGCACTTCCCGAAAATCTGTGGTCATCCGCAAGTCGGTATTCAGGTACAGGTCATCGTCGGCCACGCCGGGGAAGCTGCCGTATATGGTGCCACCCTGCACCCTGCCACCAACCACAAGCATCGGGTTGGCGGTTCCATGGTCAGTGCCCTGATTGCCGTTCTCCCGCACCCTGCGGCCAAACTCCGACTGCACCACCAGCACCACGTCATTGTCCAGCCCATAGGAAGCCAGATCAGTCATGAAAGCAGCGATGGCATCGGAAAGGGCTTCTACCCGCCCCGCGAAATAGCCGCCACCACTATTCCCCTGCCCGTTATGGGTATCCCAGCCACCAAAATCGACGGCGGCTACCTGCAGGCCAACGTTCATTTTGATCATTCCGGCAATCAGTCCCAGATCATCAGCCAGGGAATTGTTATTCGGGTAGAAATCCGGCACTTCCACATCGATCTGCTGCAGCATATTTATGGTGTCTATGGATTGTTTTACGGCGTAATCCAGGCTGGAGATTCCCGTGTAGATTTTGGCCAGGGCATCCAGATGCTCATCGCCATAGCGCCCATAATTGGGATGAAAGCCACTGACGCTATCCAGGGTCATGGCCGTGTTGTCCCCCAGCAGACTGGTTGGCGAAGACGAATTTGTCGACAGGGACGGGATGGCCGCCTCAGCCACCAGGCCAGGAGTCGATATCATATGCCGCGCCAACCAGCCGGTGGAGGTGCTCAACTCTCCCGGAGTCCCCAACTCATACAATTCCTGGGAGTCGAAATGACTGCGGGAACCGGTTCCTTCCGGCATGCCCACCGCATGCACCACCGCCAGTTTGCCGGAATCGTACAAAGCCTTGAGTCCGCTGGCGCTGCCATGCAGCCCAAACTGGCCGTTCAGGTTGTGCATGGCTCCATCCCCGGATACGGGAACCTGGATGTTTGGCCGTTTCATTTCATACTCTGTTCGATGGATGCCAGTACGGGGAATCACCAGATTCAGGCCATCAATCCCGCCACGCAAAAACAGATAGACCAGGGTCTTGCCCCTGCTGCCCGCCGGCAATGCCGCCTGTGCAAAGCCCATTTGCAGGCCAGTCACGGTTGCAAGTACGGATGCGCTTCCCCCAATAAATTTACGTCTGCTCAATTTCACAATCATACTCCCGCGCTTAACGCTGCATAAATTCCGGGGTGGCAAAGATCAATTTAACCAGTCCGCGCACACGCTCATTCCAGTAATTGGGCCAGGAATTCCTCACCAGATCCTCGATGGGAATAGGGAAATCAGGGTTCCAGAAAGATCCATTGGTATCGCTGTCCCAGGGCGTGGACATGAAGGCACTCAGGGTCGCATGTAATTGGGTACCGGCCCAACCGCCGGCAGGCTCCCACTTCAATATGTATTTCAACCAGAATTCTGCAATCGTATTGGGCGTATACTCGCTGAGGTTTGCCGCCTCCATGATGTCCGTAACCGGCATCAGATCAGGATCATCATTACTGACATTTTCATCCACCAGCCAGTCCAGGGTGCGCCAGGTATTGATCAGCGATGCTCCCCCTTCCCAGAAGGTTCGTTTGTCCGGATAGCCATCCGGCCCCCGCCAGTAAAAAGGCCGTTGTCCGGTACGCTGCATGTAGTAGCCCAAGTATCTGCTTTCGGTATCATCCGGACGGACAGTAAAGTTCCCGTCGCAGGCACGCAAGGCGGAAACAACCACTTCAAACGGGCGCTTGAGTTTGTTTCCCCAAGTTGAGGCATCCTTGAACTCATCTGACAGCAGCAGGGTTCTGTAGGTCTGCTCCAGCTGATCGGGGTCATGCCGGGTGTCATAAAAGGTCTGCTTGACCTTGTTTACCAGGCTTTGTGGCGGCGTATCACTGAGAAAACGCCGACAGAGTTTCAATGCAATATGTTCTGCCGTACCTGGATGGTAGGCCAGCAGATCCAGCATCTCATACACCTCGCTGACGCCGCTGTATGCCGGCCAATCTACACCAAGGAGCTGCTTCTGCCCTTGATCATGCCAGTCCGGCCAAAAATACCATTCGCCGGTGTTTTCTTCCCCTGTTCCATAGGGATTTCTACCATCTTTTACATTCCAGCCGGTAAGAAAGCGCATGGCCTCGTATACATCGGCATCAGAATATTTGTCATTGAATCCGCCCGGAAAATCGCTGTTGCTGATGGTGGAGATATCTCCCGGCTGCGGATCCGGCCCAGCATAGTTGATCGCCCCAAGGGTATGCAGCTCGATGATCTCTCGGGCATAGTTTTCATTGGGATCGGCTCTGCCATTGACATAATTGTCAAGGTAATAAATCATTGCCGGGTGTTTGGCGGTCAATTCCAGCATCTGCCGGAAATTGCCCATCAGATGTCCATGCTCAAACCCGGCAGGACGCGGTGAACCACTGACGGGAGGACGGATCACATCCCGATCCCAGGAGGTCCAGGTTGGGGCCGCATAGGTGTCGCGGCCATAGATATTGAAATGGTTATGCCAGAAGTCTGCAAGAAACTCCAGTAGCTGGCGCTTGCTGTATATCGCTCTGAGGTAAGCCAGCCGCTCGATCTCATCCAACGGCTCGTAGTAGCCAAAGCTGTTGGTTGGATCCCGCCGGTAATCCTCCCAGAGCTGAACAAGGGGCTTGTTCAGGGTGGTGTAACCGGCGCCGGCAATCCGCGCATCCAGCTCGGTATCGGCAATGCTGCTCCAGTTCAGTTGCTGCTCTACATAAGCCTGCAGGCGCGCATCGTCATTGGCGCCCAAGGCATTAAAAGCGGCGATGTCATTGCCACGCGGACCAAAGCCCATTCTGTCCAGAACGACATTGGCAAAAGGCGGAATTGCCGTAGCCTGAGCCTGGCGGGCTGCAGCCCGAATGCTCCCATCAAACTGGGCTGTTTTACGCACGTCCGACACGGATGCACCCATCATAACGGAAGCGACCCCTGCTCCCGAAGCCATGGTGGCACCACTCAAGGCGGAAAAAAGAAACTTTCTGCGTGTTTGCATTGTCATAGGCCAGAGTCCCGTGCTTTTTCTTTGATGGTCGCCTATCATATTGCCGAAAACAATACTTGCTGTGACGCAGCGCAACTTGTTCGGATTTAAGCAATAACCGGAGCAGGGATACCAAGCTGAATGAGAACCATGCCTCAGTTCGCCCCAGGCGATTCCCCTAACATTTCACACACCAGCGTTAATAAGGCTTTGTATACAATTATGAATCTGAAAAAAACCATTGGTGCCACCCTCCGTTTTCTCACTGCGTCTGCCGGAATCTTC
>JAJRUY010000263.1 GCA_024277555.1 Gammaproteobacteria bacterium
CTTTTCTTGATATTTTACATACTTGCGTATCATATCGGCATCTACACCTACCGTATCAACACAATAGCCTTTTGCCCAAAAATGGTTACCCCAATAAGGCTTCTTTCGAAGATACGGAAACCTCGTAAATATCCTCAATGCGGTTTTTCCTTTCACCACTCCAAGCAATTTCGATATCGACACTTTGGGCGGCACTTTCACCAGCAGATGCACATGATCTGCCTGCACATTCAATTCAACAACCTGGCATCCCAAGCGACGGCTATACACTTGAATACAATTATGAACTTCCCTGGCTATATCCCCCGTCAATATCCGATACCGGTACTTCGGTACCCAGACGATATGATATTGGCAATGCCAGAGCACATGCGTTAACTTTTCAAAACGGCTCATCGTTATTTCTCCGAATTCTGGTTGTGGGGACAACTCAGTTTCGGGTTGTAACATGGGCCGTACCATTCGTAACAGGCAGAGCCTATCACTCATGACCACATCCTAAGGACGTGGGTTTCTACGCTAAACTAAAAGGGCGCGGATTATACCCTGTTCGGGCCCACCATCTGCAGCCATTCCAAAGGAGCTGCTGTATGATATATTTGCGCCCATAAAAACACATACGAGGATATTCATAAATGAAAAAGACCATATTCGCCCTGGGTCTGCTGACAGCCGCCTGGAGCGCCCATGCTGCCGATCCGGAACTGGCTAAAGCCGTCATCAAGGAAAAATGCCAGCTGTGCCATGGCGCGGAAGGAGAAGCCTCCAGCGCCATTTATCCGCGTCTGGCTGGACAAAACCACAATTACCTGGTCAAACAGCTGAAAAACTTTCGGGATGGCAAGCGCAAAAGCGACACCATGAATGAAATGACAAAAGACCTTCTGGATGAGGAAATCGAGGCACTGGCGAAGTATTTCAGCTCCAAACCCGCGCTGTCGCATCGCATAAGGGACAAGGGCTTTTTCGCTGTTGGCGAATACCTGTACATGAAAGGCAACAAATATTCCGGGATTCCCGCCTGCAAATCCTGCCATGGAGAATTTGGCCTGGGCAGCAACGACCTGCCCCGCCTCGCAGGACAGCACAAGCGCTACGTCGCAGATCAGCTGCATGCATTTGGTGATCGCATAAGAACCAATGACAACACCATTATGCATACCATCGCCAACAAGCTGACCGAGCTGGAAATCGAGGCATTGGCGCTGTATGTTAGCGGAATCAAGGCGCAGGAGCCGGAAGCCCCCAAGGCAGTGGAACAACAGCAGCCATAAGGCTCAGATACGAATCAGCTGCAGCAATTCCCGGTACTTTTCCGGCGCATCGTCAGGCTCTGCCATCAGCCAATGGAACAGATGCGGATCAGCCTCCCGTAACAGTTGGCGGAAGGCGATCTGTATCTGATCCGGCTGGTGGTCATAGTGTTCATGCAAAAAGCGTTCAAACAGACAGTCCAGCTCCAGCATGCCTCGTCGGCACTGCCATTTCAGCCGTTCCTTTTCCTTGAAAGGAAGCTTGCTCACACGGATTTTTTCAGCATCAGATTGCGAATATGCCCAATTGCCCGGGTGGGATTCAGATGCCTGGGACAGGCATCCACACAATTCATAATGGTATGGCAACGAAATACCTTGTAAGGCCCATCCAGATCATCCAGGCGTTCATCTTCCGCCTGATCCCGGCTGTCGGCAAGAAAGCGCCAGGATGACAACAAGGCTTGTGGACCCAGAAACTTTTCCGGATTCCACCAGAAGGAAGGGCAGGAGGTAGAACAGCAGCCGCACAGAATGCATTCCCATAGCCCGTCCAGTTTGGCACGCTGCTCCGGGGTCTGCAGATTTTCCTGCTCGGGCACCGGATCCTTGCGCTTCAACCAGGGATCGACCGCATGATACTGGTGGTAGAAATCAGTCATATCCACAACCAGATCCCGAACCACCGGGCGGCCGGGGAGAGGGCGGATCACTACCGGGCCATCCCCATAATCAGAAACCGGCGTGATGCAGGCCAGCTGGTTCTTGCCATTGACATTGACCCCATCCGAACCACATACGCCCTCACCGCAGGAATGGCGAAAGGCAAAGGATTCATCCCGGTTCTTTATCTCCAGCAATACATCCCGCAGCATCATGCCCCTTTGCGCTTCCACCTCAAAACACTGCATGCGAGGTTCCTGGTCAACATCCGGGTTGAAACGGTAGATCTCGAATCGCATCAATACACCCTCGGCTTCGGCGGGAAGCTGTCAACACTCAGGGGCCTGGTGCGTACGGGCTTGTAGTCCAGCCTGTCCTGTTCGAGAAAATACAGGCTGTGGCGCATCCAGTTCTTGTCATCACGCTCGGGAAAATCGGGGCGGGAGTGTGCGCCCCTGCTCTCCTTGCGATTGAGCGCCGCAGTGACAATAGCCATGCCCACATCAATGAGATTCTCCAGCTCGAAAGCCTCGATCCGGGCGGTATTGAAGGTACGGCTGGTGTCGGCGAGGCGCACGTCCTCGAGGCGGCGGCGAATATCCCGAACCTTGTCCACACCCTCCTGCATGACTTCATCGGTACGGAACACACCGGCATGATCTTCCATGATCTTGCGGAACTCACTGCGCAGTTCAGCCATTGATATTCCTTCTCCAGCTGTATCGAAACGCTGAAAGCGCGCCATGGCGCGCTCTTCACTGCCGCTGTCAGTAAGGCGGTGACGGGGGTGTTCCCCCAGGTATTCCAGAATGTCCAGCCCGGACAAGCGCCCAAACACCAGTATATCCAGCAGCGAGTTGCCGCCAAGACGATTCGCGCCATGCACAGACACACAGGCGCACTCCCCGGCAGCATACAATCCCTGCGCCACTTCTTCCGGCCCGTGATGTGCGGGAGTCACCACCCGCCCGAACCGATCCGACGGAACCCCCCCCATGACGTAATGCGCGGTGGGATATACGGGGATGGGCTCAAAGGCCGGATCCACCCCGAGAAAGATCTTGCTGGTTTCCCGAATCCCCGGCAGGCGTTTGGCGACCACCTCTTCTCCCAGGTGATCGACCTTGAGCAACACATAATCCTTGTTTGGGCCGCAGCCCCGGCCTTCTCTCACCTCGGTGACAATGGCTCTTGCCACCACATCACGGCTGGCGAGATCTTTTGCGCCAGGGGCATAGCGTTCCATAAAACGCTCGCCCTCGCTGTTGATGAGATAGCCACCCTCACCTCTTGATGCCTCGGTAATCAGCATCCCACGCCCGGCAACGCCGGTAGGATGGAACTGGAAAAACTCCATGTCCTGCAAGGGGATGCCGGC
>JAJRUY010000264.1 GCA_024277555.1 Gammaproteobacteria bacterium
CCGGATTATCGGGATAGAAGTCGGCATCATTGGCCACGCCATCGCCATCCCGGTCAGACTCTGCATTGTCGCCGATGCCATCCTTGTCGAAATCATAGGCTTCGTTGGGGTCATCGGGGAAGGCATCATGCTCGTCGGGGATGCCGTCACCGTCCCGGTCGCCGGTGCTGCCTCCCGGCGTGACCGTGACCATGATCGAATCCCGGGCGGTAAAACCGAACGGATCGGTGATCTCCAGTTCGAATTCCAGTGCGGTGTTGACGGTAACACTGGGGGTGGTGAAGGTGGTTGTGGCCTGATCCGGCGTCTGCAGCACCACCTGCTGGCCACTGAGCTGCCGCCACTGGTACTGTTCGATACTGCCGCCGGGCGCTTCGCTGGCGCTGCCGTCCAGGGTCACGGCGGCCTGTGATGCGACGCTCCGGTCATCGCCGGCACGGGCGATGGGCAGCTGGATTTGCATCGTGGTGACCCGAAGCACTCCGCCGCTACGCACCGCGAAATCCGCACCCAGAACGATCTGGCCCGCAACAAAAACAGCACTTGCCCCGGTTGGGACTTCGCTGGCGGTGACCTTGAGTTCGCCCCTGGCGGCACAAAGACTGTCGCCGGAAAAGCTTACGCCAGACAGGTGCAGATCGGTCTCACCGGGACAGCCCGGCGGCGCTGCAAACACTGGCCGGCAAAAGAACAGAGCGAAAAGCACCAGAAAAGAAGCTACAGCTCCCTTCCCCGGCAGGCGCTTTATTGAAGGCATCGGCGACTCCTTTGGCCGGCAAGCGCCACCCACAACCGGGGCGCTGAAAGCAGCAAGAAAGGAAGAAAACCAAAGGGTGGATGTGCTTTGATGAGCCTGCTGCATGATAAATTCCCTTGAAAGTGGATAGCTTTTTCCCTGATGTGTCGCAGGGCTACGTCTCAAAATACCACTTTCAGGGGGGGAGTAAAACGTGATGTCTGTCACATTTTATTTATTGGACGGGCTTGCATCCGCAACTGCGCAAGAAATCGCACCAATCACAGCCACCCCCCCGGCCGTCTCATTGATGTTGCTGACGCTGCCCGAAGAATCCAGGCACAGCGCCAGATCCGGCTTCCACCGCAGATCACTCCTGCAGCAACCGCCGCACAGGAGCAAAGCTGCGCCGGTGAATCCCGCTAACCCCTCGTCGCCGCAAGGCTTCCAGGTGCATTTTTGTGGGGTAGCCCTTGTGCCGGGCAAAGCCGTAGCCGGGATAGGCCGCATCCAGCTCTACCATTTCACGATCCCGGCTCACCTTGGCGATGATGGAAGCTGCGCCGATACAGGCTTCGCTGCCATCCCCGCCGACTATAGCTGTCGCCGGACAAGGCAGCCGGGGCAGCCGGTTACCGTCTACCAGGGCATGGTCTGGCAACAGGGACAGGCCTTCCACTGCGCGCCGCATGGCCAGCAGGGATGCCTGCAATATGTTGATGGCGTCTATTTCTTCCACTTCCGCCCTGCCCACGCAGCAGGCGAGCGCCTTTTCGTGAATCTCTACATAGAGCTGTTCACGACGTTCTTCCGAGAGTTTTTTGGAGTCATTCAGGCCAGCAACGGGGTTGTGAGGCGCGAGTATGACGGCAGCCGCCATCACGGGGCCGGCCAGGGGTCCTCTTCCCGCCTCATCCACGCCGCAGATGTATTCAGGCATGTCTCTTTTCCTCCAGCATGTCCATTACTGCCTGTGCGGCCAATCGGTTGGTGTCCATGATCAGGGAACTGTGTACCCTGGCGTACTGTTGTTCGATTTGTGCGACCAATGCCTTGTCCTGGAAAAGCCTCATTACAGCGGGCAGCAGCTGATCCGCTTCACAAGACTGCTGGATAAACTCGGGTGCCAGGGGCTCTTCACTGAGCAGATTGGCCATGGACACATGGTTGATCTTGAGCATGCCCAGCTTCTGGATGATCTGATAGGTCAGGGGGTTGAGCTTGTAACCGACAACCATGGGGCGCTTGCATAGCAAGGCTTCGAAGGTGGCCGTGCCGGAGGCCACCAGTACCACATCTGCCGCCGCAAGCACTTCCGGCGTATTGTTCCGGGCAGTCACCACATCCAGTTCCGGTGCATATTTCCGGCAGGCCTGATGGAATGCGGCTTGGGTTTTCTGCGTGGCCAGAGGCGCAATTACCGCCAGGCCGGGAATCTGCTGCGCGCAGGCCGCGGCAGTTTGCAGGAAGGGGCGCGCCAGGCGTTGCACTTCTCCGCCCCTGCTGCCCGGCAGCACCGCCAGCACAGATGCATCCGGAGGCAGGCCCAAGTGCTGCCTGGCTGCCTGCCGGTCGGGCTGTAGCGGATACTGTCGCGCCAGGGGATGACCCACATAGGTGCAGGGAATGCCGTGGGTTTGCAGAAATTCCTGCTCGAAAGGGAAGATGCTCAATACCAGATCGGCGGCTGCGCGAATCTTTTTCACCCTTTTCTGCCGCCAGGCCCAGACTGTGGGGCTGACATAGTGCACCGTGGGAATGGATGCTGCCTTGAGCCTCTGTTCCAGCTTCAGATTGAAGTCTGGTGCATCCACGCCGATGAACAGATCGGGTGGCGATTGCAGCCAATGCCGGATCAGCTCCCTGCGCATCTTCAGCAGCTCTGGCAATCGCCCCAGAACTTCCACCAGCCCCATTACCGACAGTCTTTCCATGGGAAAGCGGCTTTCCAGTCCCTGCTCCGCCATTTGCGGCCCGCCGATCCCTTCAAACCGGATATCCGGCTGCAGGTCTTTCAACGCCTGCATCAGCCCGGCAGCAAGCTGATCTCCGGACGGTTCAGCTGCAACGATAGCGATGCGCATCTATCGAACGATGCTGCGGGAGGGGTTTTGCAAAAATTCCGGCAAGATATTCAATGTCGGTTGGCTACATAGCTGGGCGATTTGCTGTTGTGCCTGTTCCAGGCGCAAACCTGAACGGTACAGCAACCGGTAGGCTTTTTTCAGGACGGCAATAGCATCCGCATCAAACCCCCGCCGCTTCAGTCCTTCCGTATTGATGCTGCGGGGAACTGCCGGGTTACCACCAACCATGATGAACGGCGGCACGTCCTTGCCAATGGCGCTGCCCATGGCGGCAAAGCTGTGGGCGCCGATGCGCACAAACTGGTGCACCATGGAGAAGCCCCCGAGAATGGCCCAGTCCTGAATCTGCACATGCCCGCCCAGGGATGCTGCATTGGCCAAAATGGTGTGATCGCCGAGCACACAATCATGAGCCACATGGGTATAGGCCATGAGCAGGTTGTCGTTACCGATACGGGTTGCGCCATGATCCTGGACCGTGCCGCGGTTGATGGTGGCAAATTCGCGGATGACATTGTTGTCGCCGATTTCCAGCCAGGTTTCCTCCCCCGCATATTTCTTGTCCTGGGGGTCCTCACCCACGGAGGCAAACTGAAAGATCTTGTTGTTTTTCCCCATGCGGGTATTGCGCCGAATCACCACATGGGAGCCAATCTCACAGCCATCACCGACTTCCACCCCGGCGCCGATGACGCTGAAAGGGCCGATAACAACACCGCTCCCGATGCTGGCCTGTTCGTCGATGATTGCAGACGGATGGATCAAAGCACCCTCGCCGTACACATGATTTCAGCACTGGCAACCAGTTGCCCGTCAACCCTGGCCTCCGCACCGAACACCCAGATACCGCGTCTACGCTTGAGAAGCCTGGCTTCCAGCTGCAACTGATCTCCTGGTAACACCTGGCGCTTGAAGCGCGCCTTGTCCACTCCGGCGAGAAGATAGATGGTATTGCTGTCGGAAGGCTCAGTTTCCAGCGCCAGCAGGCAGGTGGTTTGCGCCAGCGCCTCTACAATCAGAACCCCCGGCATTACCGGCTTTCCCGGGAAATGCCCCTGAAAAAAAGGCTCGTTCATGCTTACGTTCTTTAACGCCAGCAGGCGTTCTCCCGGCTCACACTCCAGAATACGATCCACCAGCAGGAAAGGGTAGCGGTGGGGAAGGCGTTCCATGATGTGGCTGATATCCATGTTTTCCAAAGGAATCTCCAGATTGCATTACCAATACCTGAATCCTTGAATTCAGGCTACACGGCCGGGAAACCCCGGTTTATTCCTTGCTGCTGTCCTGTTCGTCCTGCAACTGCGCCAGGGATTTCTCCAATGCCCTCAAGCGTCTTGCCATACTGTCCAGTTGCTTGATTCTGGCAATATTTTTTTGCCAGACCTTGTGCGGCATGGCCAATACGCCACCGGTATAAACCCCCGGCTCCCGCAACGAGCGGCTCACCACGCTGGCGCCCGACACATGCACGCCATCCGCCAGCTCTATGTGTCCGACAACACCAACCCCGCCGGCCAGGGTACAGCCGCTGCCAATGCGGGTTGAGCCGGATATGCCGGTGCAGGCCGCGATGGCCGTATTTTCCCCAATTTCCACGTTATGGGCCACCTGGATTTGATTATCCAGTTTTACGCCATCGTGAATCAGGGTATCGCGAATGGCGCCACGGTCGATGGTGGTATTTGCGCCTACTTCCACATTGTCGCCAAGCACCACGCTGCCGAGCTGGGCAACCTTCTCCCAGCGCCCCTGATCATTTGCCAAGCCAAAACCATCACTGCCTATAACCGCGCCAGGATGAATCAGGCAGTTCTTTCCCAGCCGCACCCGATCCATGAGTACTACAGAAGCCAGTAGCTGCGAACCCTGGCCAAGCACCACATCCCGGCCAATGACGCAATTTGGTCCTACAAAGGCATTCATTTCAATAACGCTGCCTGCACCAATCACCGCGCCAGCTGCGACCACAGCTCCAGCATCGATCCTGGCGCTGGGATCTACGGTTGCGCTGGCGTGTATGCCTGCACCTTGATTCTGTAAAGGAGTGAAACAGTTGGTAACCCGCGCCCAGGCAAGATAGGGGTTGTCTGTCAGCAGCATGTTGCTGGGGCAATCTGCTGCATCGGAAGGGCGCAGGATCACCGCTGCCGCCTGGGTTTGCCGCAAGGACTTGCGGTATTTGGCGTTATTGAAAAAACTGATTTGGTCTACACCCGCTTGATCCAGGGTTTCCACCCCGGAAATGCGGCGGCTACCATCCCCCTGCAGCTCCGCCCCGCAACGCTCTGCAATTTCGGCAAGAGTAAATGAAGCGGACATGGCTCGGGGTCTATTTTTTCTTTTTCAGTTCTTTCAGCACTTGCTTGGTGATGTTGACCTTGTCACTCGCCCAGACCACGCCGCTTTCCAGCACCAGATCATAACCGCCTTTTTTGGCGACCTTGACGATGACTTCGGCAATCACCTTGCGCAGCTTGCCCAGCTCTTCATTTTGCCGCAAGGCCAGGTCTTCCTGGAATTCGCTCTGCGCATTTTTCAGCTTGCGGGTGCGGGCAATAATGTCACGCTCCAGGCGCTTCACTTCTGCTTCGCTCATGATGGAGCCATCGCGTTGCAGCTTTTCCTTGAGTTTCTTGAGCTTTTTCTGCTCGGAAACCAGCTGGTCATCGCGCTTGGAAAATTCCTTGCGGATTTTTTCCTTGACCGCCTTTACCTGGGGAGATTCCTGAAGCACCTTGCCTACTTCGACATAGGCAATTTTACCTGCAGCCAGCGCCGCGCCATTCATGGTGACCAGAAACAGCGCCAGCAAGCCAAACAAGCTTATCTTTTTCAACACGTTCTACACTCCTAAAAAATCGATCCAAAACTGAACTGGAAGTTCTCCACATCATCATAACCCGTATCATTCAGTGGGACGCCATAACTGAGGGTCATTGCTCCCATGGGCGACAACCATGTCACCCCGACCCCTGCAGAATAACGAATATCATCGAATTCTACCCGGTCTTGAAAGACATTTCCCGCATCGAAAAATACGGACATACGCACCGTTGACTCCAGCTTTGCAAATGGCGGGGGAGAAAACAGCTCGAGTCCTCCCATGACCTTGATATTGCCTCCGATAGGATCACCAGTCGAATCTCTGGGACCCAGGGTGTTGTTCTTGAAGCCACGAACAGTCTTTTCGCCACCACCAAAATAGTTTTCGAAGAACGGCAGAATATTGGTATCTCCGTAGCTGCCCCCATAGCCGACATCTGCCTTGGCCGAAAACACGAAGCGTTTGTACAAGGGCACATACTGCCGATAGCGATATGACAGCTTGTAGAACTGCAGGTCACTTCCAGGTATGGTCGTTACTGCTGAAAAAGACTGGGTTGTACCCACGGTAGGGAAGATCGCACTGTCGCGGGAATCGTGATTCCAACTGCCAGTGAACTTGAAATTCAGGTAGCTGTCGCCTTCCTGCTCCACGAAATCAATGATTTCCAGGGGTGGCAGGCTGCCCAGTTTCAGATCGATATTCTGGATCGCAAACTTTACCCGGATGCGGTTGAAATCACTCAACGGCACACCATAGTTCACCGATGCTTCGGAAGTATCGGTTCGGTAGTTGGCGATATTTAGTTCATTGAAATCCGTTTGCTGATAGCTTAGATTGAATCCGCGACTGATACCGTCGATAGTGGCATAGGGGTTGAAGTAGGATAACTGGTATCTGGTATTGTACTTGCTGGTATTGGCTGCAAGAGTGACCTTTTTTCCCGTTCCCAGAAAGTTGTCTTCGGTAATGCTGGCGGTAAAACTCACACCCTGGCTGCCGGAATACCCCAAACCACCTGCAAGTGAGCCGGATGGCTTTTCCTTTACCGTTACCAGCACATCCATCATGTCGGTGGTGCCGGGAACGGCGGGCGTCTCCACGGTTACATCCTCGAAAAAACCCAAACGCCGCAAACGCTCTCTGGAAAGCATCAGCTTGCTGTTGGACATCCAGGTGCTTTCCATCTGCCGCATTTCCCTGCGTATCACCCGATCTCTGGTGCGGGCATTGCCCTTGATCGCAATGCGGCGCACATACACCCGTTTGCCGGGATCCATGAAATAGGTAATGGATACGGTTTTGTTTTCCTCGTCTATTTCCGGAATATGGTTGACATTGGCAAACGCATAACCCATTTCCGAGAGCTTCCCGGTAATTCTGTCGGTGCTGTCCACCACCTTGCGCCTTGAGAATGCTTCTCCCCGGCGCAAATGAATCAGGGGAAAATACTCCTCTGCATCAACGATAAGCTTGCCGGTAATTTTAATATCGCCAATGGAATAGATATCACCTTCGCTGACATTGACTGCAATGAAAATGCCTTTTTTATCCGGGCTGATGGTGACCTGCGTGGAGTCCACGCTAAAATTCAGGTAGCCACGATCAAGATAAAAGGACTTGATCAGCTCAAGGTCACCAGCCAGTTTCTGACGTGAATACTGGTCTTCCTTGGTAAACCAGGCCAGCCAGCCCCCTACCCTGGACTGAAACCCTTCCATCAGTTCGTCGTCTTCAAAAGCCTTGTTGCCAATAATATTGATACCGCGAATGCGCGCAGTCTCTCCTTCCTGGATCTTGATCTTTACCGCTACGCGGTTTCTTTCCAGCGGCGTAACTTCTGTTTGCAGCTGCACCCCGTATTTCCCGCTATTGAAGAACTGCCGCCGCAGTTCCTGCTCGATCTTGTCCAGTACGGAACGATTGAAGGTGCGCCCTTCCGCCAGGCCAATATCCTTCAGTCCCTTTTTCAGGTCTTCTGTCTCGATGGATTTGTTGCCGCTGATATCGATGCGGGCAATGGCAGGACGCTCTTGCACCACAACATTCAGTACCTGCCCATCCCTTTCCAGGCGTACATCCTTGAAAAAGCCTGTTTTGTACAAGGCGCGGATGATTTGCGGAGCACTTTGCCCATCGATGACATCCCCCGGCTTTACGGGAAGATAGTTGAACACCGTGCCTGCGGAAATGCGCTGCAAGCCTTCTACCCGAATATCCTTCACCACGAACGAATCAGCCACAACCGGCATTGCCAGCAGCAAGCTGAGCAGGCCTACAAGAAAATATCGGGCGATATGCATAGCGATCTGGTGATTGTCCCGCTTTTTTGATGATGCCGTATTATATAGACTGACCTGGAAATTGCATCCAAATCCCGGGTTTTTTAGGAATCCCATTTGCGTCATTCCGGCACAGGCCGGAATAACGGCTTGATCAAGGTTTCCTTAGGGAAGCTTTCTTTATCCGCCAAGACGGGCGATATCCTGATAAAACACCAATACCATCAGGCTCAACAACAACGCCAGCCCCACCTGCTGTCCCCACAACATAATTTGCTCGGAAGGTGGTTTGCCGGTAACTGCTTCAAACAGGAAATAAAGTAAATGCCCTCCATCCAGAATGGGTATCGGCAACAGATTGAATACCCCCAGGCTGATGCTGATTATCGCCAGCAGTTTAAGGAAATACACCAGTCCCGCATCCACGGCATTGCCCGCCGCACTCGCAATGGTAATGGGTCCGCCCAGGTTCTTGAGCGATGCCTGGCCACTGAGGATGCGCCACATGACTTTCAGGGTCAGCACGGAAAAATCCCAGGTTCTCGCAACTGCAGCAGGCAGTGCTTCTACCGGCCCCATGGAATACTGCACCCGGTACTGCGCCCACAGCTCGGGGTCGGGCTTGTTGGCCGCGCCAATGCGGCCGATGGTTTTTCCTTCCATTTCTACCGCTTCTGGAATCAGCTCCAGCTCAAGCAGTTGGCCATTGCGCTGAATCTGCAACTGCATGGGAACCAGCGGTTTGTTGCGCACATAGTTGACCCATTGCATCCAGCTATCCATGTGATTTCCGTCCGCCTCAAGAATTAGATCACCGGGCTGCAAACCAGCCTTTTGTGCCGGTTGATCCGGCAATACCTTTCCCAACACGGGAGGACTCCGGGGCAGTTCCGGCTGCACGCCCAGAGCACTCAAGGGGTTTTTGACTTCCGCAAGATCACCTATGGCATCAAAAGGCAGCACCCGTTTATGCAGGCCTTGATCCCGGTCGCGGGTTTCGATGACAATTTCATCGCCCGCCGCTGCCGATGATGCAAATTGGTACAGCATTTGTGTCCAGGTGGGAGTTGACTTGCCATTGATGCGCAGAATCTCTTCACCAGGAGAGAAGCCCACTATAGCCGCCGGAGAGTCGGCCCTGACTTCTCCCACAATGGGGCGCAAACCAGTTTCACCCATCACCAGCACCACCCAGAAGATCAGTACCGCAAAACCCAGGTTGAATACCGGGCCGGCAAGCACCACTGCCGTTCGCACCCACAACGGCTGGCGATTGAATGCGTACTTGGCCTCGGCTTCCGGAACCTCGGCTTCACGCTCATCCAGCATCTTTACATAACCACCCAGGGGGATGGCTGCCAGCACATACTCGGTATCATCATTTTTTCGGCGCCAGGTAAACAGTGGTTTGCCAAAACCAACGGAAAAACGCAGAACCTTGATGCCGAGCTTGCGCGCCACCCAGAAATGCCCGAACTCATGCACCGTAACCAGAATGCCGATGGCGAGAATAAAGCCGAATACGCTGTTGGCGAGTGTCTCTAACATGCCTTTGTGACCCCTTCCCGTACCAATCGTTCCGCTGTTTCCCGCGCCCGGTGATCCGCCTGCAGCAGGATATTCAGGTCATTAGCAGGCTCGGCTTGCAGCTCGTTCATGGTCTTTTCGATAATCTGCGGGATCTGCGGGAAACTGGTTTCTCTGCGCAGAAAGGCCGCCACCGCCACCTCATTTGCCGCATTCAGGATTGCCGGCATGCTTCCTCCTTCCTCGATTGCCCGATAGGCAAGGGCAAGACAGGGAAAACGCTGCAGGTCAGGCGGCTCGAAATCCAGA
>JAJRUY010000265.1 GCA_024277555.1 Gammaproteobacteria bacterium
CTTCAAACAGCAACAACTTGCAACTCTGTTGCAACAATGGCTTCCCGGATCCAGCTCCATACAATCAGTGAACCCTCCACCCACGGAAGAGAATGTGCGATCAGGCAAGAACAGCTTTCTTAACCCGGAAACATTGCGACAACTGCGTGATCTGGGCCATACAGCTGGCCGTAATGTGCTGAAGAAAGTAGTGGATCATTTCCTGCATCAGGCGCCAGAGGGCATGAAAAAACTGTACCAGGCTCTGGAAAACCAGGATGCCGGACAACTACAGTTCCTTGCTCACGCCATGAAATCTGCAAGCGCCAATCTGGGCGCCATGGAGCTCTCAGACCGGTGCAGAAAACTGGAAGACGCAGCAGGAAACAACAAATTGTCTGAAGCAGCGGCCCTCATCGATGCTGTTGAAGCAGCCCTGGCTCCGGCCACGGATGCCCTGCGGCTTGAACTGAAGGAAGAGACAAAGGCTCTGGTCATCACTGAAACCACATCACAATCAACCAAAGAACTCATTTTGCTTGTGGATGATGACCCTGATTTTCGCCTGGTGACAGGTGAAATGCTGACTTCAGCCGGCTACCAAATTATAGAAGCCGGCAATGGTGTTGATGCACTTACTCTGGCAGCCAGGCAAAAGCCCGACCTGTTGTTGCTGGATGCGATGATGGAAAACATGGATGGCTTTGAAGTCTGCCGCCGCTTGCTGAGGCTGCCGGGCTTGCAGTGCACACCTGTACTCATGGTCACAGGCATGGAAGATGCTGATTCTGTAGATCATGCCTTTGAATCCGGCGCATCGGGATTTGTCCTGAAACCAGTAAATTACCCTATTCTGCTGCAGCGCATCCGCTTCCAGCTGCGTGCCAGCCGCAATGCCAAAACCTTGCAAGAGAACCAGGAAAGGCTGATCAGCGCACAACGTATCGCCGGCCTTGGATACTGGCGTTGGGATTCAAGAAAAGACCAGCTGGTACTTTCTGAAAATCTGGCAGCAATGCTGGGCGCGGATCCGGACAACCACAATCTGTCGCTGGATGACTATCTCGACTGGACTCATCCCAAGGATCGTGAATATCTTCGAAATACAATTACCAGCACTGCTGATGGGGCGCCATTGAGGCCAATTGACTATCGCCTTGTAATCAATGACCGGCCCACTATTATTGTGCACCAGGAGCTGGGCATTGCTCCATACGCCGATCATGTAATACTGGGTACGGTTCAGGACATTACCCAGCAACGGGCAACAGAGCGGCGCATCCGCCAGCTGGCCTATTCAGATGAGCTGACCGGCCTGGCAAGCCGCGCATATTTTTACAAACATGTAGAAGACGTCATCCGAGCCGCCCAGCGGCGTGAGGAGCGATTTGCCCTGCTCTACCTGGATCTTGATGGATTCAAGGATATCAACGACAGCCTGGGGCATGACACCGGGGATGAGCTGCTAAAAATTGTTGCCCAACGCTTGCAGGGGATATTGCGGGAAACCGATTTCATTGCCCGTCTGAGCGGGGACGAGTTCTGCATCCTGGTGGACAATGTTTCTGATCGCCTTGATGCAGCAGAGGTAGCCAACCGCAGCCTGATAGAAATAAACCGCCCCTTGCGGCTGTTGACCAGGGAATTGCGGCCACGTTGCAGCATCGGAATTGCCCATTTCCCCCAAGACGGCGATGACTTGCAGTCCCTGCTCAAGGCAGCAGACAGCGCCATGTATGCAGCAAAGAAAGAGGGGAAACACCGTTACGCCTTCTATCATAGAAGACATACCATTGAGGCAGATCAGCGCCTGCAAATGGAACAGGATCTTCGTCTTGCCATTGACCGCAACCAACTGGAATTGCACTACCAGCCGCAGATAGAGCTGGGAAATGGCAGAATGGTTGGAGTGGAAGCCCTGATTCGCTGGCAACATCCCGAGCAGGGATTGATTCCCCCATCCCAGTTTATTGAAGTAGCAGAGCGTATCGGCATGATAAAACCACTGGGAAACTGGGTGCTGGAAACTGCCTGCAACCAGGCGGCCAAATGGAAAATGCTCGGCTTGCCGGAATTCCGCATTGCGGTAAATATCTCACCATTACATTTCAATGACCCCGCCTTGCTGACTACGGTTAAACATGTATTGGAGCAAACCGGCCTGTCACCAACCAACCTTGACTTGGAAATTACTGAAAATGTGGTTCAGACCACCGGAGATAATTTCAGTATCTTCAAGCAGCTTCGCAAGCTGGGGGTCAGAATCAGCATGGATGATTTTGGAACAGGCTATTCATCCCTGTCTTCATTGAAATCGCTGCCTATCGATTGTCTCAAGATCGACCGCGTCTTCATTTCTGACATGTTGAAAGATAAGAGTTCTGGTATTTTGCTGGGAACCATTGTGGATGTCGCACATGCTCTGGGACATGTAGTGGTTGCAGAAGGCGTGGAAGAAGAAGAGCAGTTAAATATGCTCCGGGAAATTTCTTGTGACATGGTGCAGGGCTTCCTGTTCAGCCGCCCGGTTCTTCCAGAGAACATCCCTGCACTGGCCAGAACCAGTTTCCTGCCAGTAGCAAGCAAGCCAAGGGCTCATCATCTGTCGGTTGTTTCAAAAAACAAGAGCTGACAACCCGCCAGCTTGATGAGAGCTTCCTCAGGGCGGGATTACAGCATTCTCCAGCGGACAAGGCTGCAGGACTGGTCATCCGATTCGCTTTGTTCACGGCGGCCCTGCTCTGCAAGTTGCTGCTGCTGCCGTTTATGAATGATCTTGTCCAGCGCCTTTACCTTTCCTCGCAGGCCCAACCATAATTTTTGCCTTTCTTCATGGGTCAGCCGACTGCCCTCAAGCAGCTTCTGTTGCTGCTTTATCGCATCGTCAAGCCGCCCCAGAAATATCTGATACTCCTGCAGCTGTACTACTCCCAGCCCCTGCTTGCTGGCCACCTGGAATTGCTGCAGATACTGGCGCCGGTAGTTGTTGAGTTCGTCAAGTCGTGCTGCATGAACATCCAGTTCTGCCTGGCTATGACCCATTTCCCGTGCTGCATTGCGTTCACGATCCGTAGCAATTTTGGCGACGGTAACCAGTGGTTTGTTTCGAGTCATGCCGGTCCTTCTGCGGGTTCTCCCGCTGTTTGTTCAATCCCGGTAAGATCCAGCAAGCTACCCATGCTCTGAGTCAGATCCACAGCAGTCTGCTTGTCCTGCTGTAAAAACTGCGTAAGCTGCGGGTAATAGCGAATCGCTTCATCCACTCTTGGATCACTGCCTTCCTTGTATGCTCCCACGCTGATCAGATCCTGGTTTTTGTGGTAGGTGGAATAGATCTGGCGAAAACGTCGTGCTGCCTGCAAGTGCTGTTCTGATACGATATCGTTCATGACCCGGCTGACGGACGCCTCCACATCAATGGCAGGATAATGTCCGCTTTCTGCAATTTCCCGCGATAACACTATATGCCCATCAAGAATGGCGCGCGCAGAATCCACCACCGGGTCGTTCTGGTCATCACCTTCTGCGAGTACGGTATAGAAGGCGCTGATGGATCCACCACCTTCCCCTCCATTGCCGGCACGTTCCACCAGTTGTGGCAGGCGTGCGAATACGGAAGGAGGATAACCCTTGGTGGCCGGCGGCTCCCCGATGGCCAGGGCAATCTCCCGTTGCGCCTGGGCGAAACGGGTAAGTGAATCCATCAGCAACAGAACGTGCTGACCTTGATCACGGTAGTATTCCGCTATCGCCGTAGAAAGCCAGGCGCCATGCATACGCAGCAGCGGCGGGTTGTCTGCGGGACTGGCAACTACTACTGCGCGTTGGCGGCCAGCAGCACCAAGAATGTTTTCCACGAATTCCTTTACCTCTCGACCCCGCTCGCCGATCAGTCCCACTACCACCACGTCAGCGTTGGTGTATTTGGTCATCATCCCCAACAGCATGCTTTTACCCACCCCACTGCCGGCGAACAGGCCGATACGTTGCCCGCGCCCTACGGTCAACAGGGAGTTGATGGCACAAACCCCCACATCCAGTGGCGTATCTATGGGGCTGCGTGAAAGGGGGTTGATGCTTTTTCCCATGAGCGGTTTGCGGTTGCTGTACTGTATGCGCCCTTTCCCGTCCAGGGGTTTGCCCGTGGCGTCGATAACCCGGCCCAGCAGGTGATCACCCACCAGGGCGTCACAGGCATCTTCTCCAGGAATAACCCGCGCATTGGGCATTAGCCCGCGGCTGTCACCAATGGGCATCAAAAAGGTGCGATCCTCAGCAAAGCCAACCACTTCCGATTCAACTACATCATTGGGTGTATGAATCATGCATCTTGCACCTACGGGCGCGTGAATGCCGACAGCTTCTATGGTAAGACCAACAACCCTGGTGACTCGTCCTTCCACTACCAGTGGCTGAGCAAGGGCAGCGCGCTTTTCATATTTGTTCAGACGTTGCAGCCACTGAGGACTGCGTGGCAATTGCGGTATCCGGGCTTCCGGTTGATTCATTGCTCAACATCCACGGCGCGCTCACCGCCGAGAACCGCAGCAATGACCTGATTGAGGCGTCCTTCCACCGTGGCATCAATGCTGGATGTGGAATTTGCAATGCGGCAGCCGCCACGCGAC
>JAJRUY010000266.1 GCA_024277555.1 Gammaproteobacteria bacterium
AGCGCCTGGATGCAACCGTTGCTGATCGCCAGGGAATGATTTTCCAGCACCCGGCTGTCGGGTTCCACCGGAATGATCCAGCGGGCATGAATGAGCGTGTCTGCGTGCATGTGGTTTGTCGGATGGGAGAACGGGATTGGTATAAAATACCCGAATCTGATTTGCTGTACACGAATAATTATATGAAACAACCGCTTCTGCAATGCAAGATCAGCTCCGATGATGCGGTGCTGTGGCAAGACAATGAGCTGTATTTGCTGGATCAACGCATCCTGCCTCATCAAGAACGCTTTGTGCATTGTGTCTGTGGTGCAGATGCCGCAAAAGCTATCACCGACATGGTGGTGCGGGGCGCGCCGGCGATTGGGGTAACAGCAGCCTATGCAGTGGTGCTGGTTGCCAGAGCTGCCTGGCAACAGGCGCATAGTGGCTGGAAAACAGCGATGCAGAATGAGCTGGAACTGCTGGCCGGGGCGCGCCCTACGGCGGTGAATCTGGGCTGGGCGCTGGCGCGTATGCAGCGAGTCATTGCCGGACTGGATCAGGGGAATCCCGAGCCGTTTCTGTTGCAGGAGGCGAAGCAGATTCATGCTGAAGACATTCAGGCCAACCACAGGCTTGGTGATCTGGGTGCATCCCTGATCGAAACGAAGACTTCCGTCATCACCCATTGCAATGCCGGCGCCCTGGCCACGGGTGGTTATGGTACGGCGCTGGGGGTGATCCGCAGCGCCTGGGCGGCAGGCAAGATCGAACGGGTATTTGCAGATGAAACCCGCCCTTGGCTACAGGGCAGCCGTCTTACTGCCTGGGAATTGCAGCGTGACGGCATCCCTGTCTCCCTGCTGGCCGATGGCGCCGCTGCTGCGCGTCTTGCGGCAGGTGGTATCGACTGGGTTATCGTGGGTTCCGACCGCATCGCCGCCAATGGTGATGTGGCGAACAAGATCGGCACCTATGGTCTGGCGCTGGTTGCCAGGGCGCATGGAGTGAAAGTCATGGTGGCTGCGCCCACCTCCAGCATAGATATGGAATGCCTCGCAGGCAGTGACATCCCTATCGAGATCCGGGATGGCGTGGAACTGCTCGGTTGCGCTGGTAAACCCGTTGCTCCGGTCGGGGTGAAAGCCTGGAATCCGGTATTCGATGTGACCCCTGCGAAGCTGGTGGATGCCATCGTGACCGAGAAGGGGGTTATTCTCTCGCCGGACGCAAAAAAGCTTGCTCAACACATGGCCTGATTCCTTCTGGCGGCCGTAAATGCGGTTCAGGAGGATTTGGGTGGCATCCTGCACCCCAAGGGTGGATTTATGGTAAAATTACGCTCCTAATTGTTTTACGCCATTCGGACCAATCCACACATGACTGATTTTGCCAAGGAAGTCCTTCCGGTCAACCTCGAAGACGAGATGCAGCACTCTTACCTCGATTACGCCATGAGCGTTATCGTGGGCCGAGCCTTGCCGGATGTCAGGGATGGATTGAAGCCTGTGCATCGCCGGGTGCTCTTCGCCATGAGCGTGCTGGGCAACTACTGGAACAAACCCTACAAGAAATCCGCCCGGGTGGTGGGTGATGTTATCGGTAAGTATCACCCCCATGGTGATACTGCGGTGTACGACACCATCGTGCGCATGGCCCAACCGTTTTCCCTGCGCTACATGCTGGTGGATGGTCAGGGTAACTTCGGCTCTGTGGATGGCGATTCTCCTGCGGCCATGCGTTATACCGAAGTGCGCATGTCAAAAATCGCTCATGAACTGCTGGCGGATCTTGAGAAGGAAACGGTTGACTTCATTCCCAACTATGATGAATCCGAATCAGAGCCCACGGTGTTGCCGGCCAAGGTGCCGAATCTGCTGGTAAATGGCTCTTCGGGTATCGCCGTGGGCATGGCGACCAACATCCCGCCCCACAACCTCACCGAAGTGATCAGCGCCTGTGTGGCGGTCATCGACAACCCGGAAATTTCCATAGATGCGCTCATGGACTATGTGCCGGGGCCGGATTTTCCCACCGCAGGCATCATCAACGGTGCCAAAGGCATCCGCGAAGCCTATCGCACTGGCCGGGGCAAGATCTATGTGCGCGCCCGTACTCATTTTGAGGAGATGGACAACGGCAAGCAGCGTCTGGTGGTCACGGAGCTGCCCTATCAGGTGAACAAGGCGCGGCTGATGGAAAAGATCGCCGAGCTGGTCAAGGACAAGAAAATCGAAGGCATCACCGAAATACGCGACGAGTCCGACAAGGACGGCATGCGCATGGTGATCGAACTGCGTAAGGGCGAAGTGGGCGAGGTGGTGCTCAACAACCTGTTCAAACACACCCAGATGCAGAGCGTGTTCGGCATCAATGTAGTGGCCCTGGTGGATTCCCAGCCCCGTACCCTCAACCTCAAACAGTTGCTGGAATACTTCATCCGCCACCGCCGCGAAGTAGTTACCCGACGCACCATTTTCGATTTGCGCAAGGCTCGAGCCCGTGCGCATTTGCTGGAAGGCCTGGCGGTCGCCCTGGCGAATATCGATGAGGTCATCGCCCTGATCAAGGCCGCTCCCAATCCGGCCACGGCGAAGAAGGATCTTTGCGCCCGCACCTGGCAATCCGGCACCCTGGAAGACATGCTTTCCCGGGCTGGCGCCGATGCCTCCCGCCCGGATGACCTGCCTGAAGGCTTCGGTCTGACCGCAGACGGCTACCGGCTCACCGAAACCCAGGCTCAGGCGATCCTGGATCTGCGTCTGCAAAAGCTCACCGGGCTGGAGCAGGACAAGATCATCAGCGAATTCCAGGAGCTGCTGGACAAGATCGCCGACCTGCTGGATATCCTTTCCAGCTCCGAGCGGCTGATGGTGGTTATTAAGACAGAGCTGCTGGAGATCAAGGAGCAGTTTGGCGACGAGCGCCGTACTGAAATCATCGCCGATCGCCTGGACCTGACCCTGGAAGACCTGATCACCGAGGAAGATGTAGTGGTGACCATTTCCCACCAGGGTTATGCCAAGGCCCAGCCCCTGGATGTGTATCAGGCCCAGCGCCGCGGTGGCCGGGGCAAAGCGGCGACTTCGGTCAAGAATGAAGACTTTGTGGACAAGCTGTTTGTCGCCAGCACTCACGATACGATTCTGTGTTTTTCCAGCGTCGGCAAGGTGTACTGGCTCAAGGTCTATGAACTGCCCCAGGGGGGACGCGGCGCCCGCGGCAAGCCCATGGTGAACCTGCTGCCCCTGGAAGAAGGTGAGCGCATCAATGCAGTGCTGCCGATTCGTGAATATACGCAAGACCGCTATATTTTCATGGCTACCGCCAACGGCACGGTAAAGAAAACCCCGCTGACGGATTTCTCCCGTCCCCGCGCCAGCGGCATCATTGCCGTGGATCTGCGCGACGGCAATCAGCTGGTAGGTGTGGACATCACCGATGGCAGCCAGGACATCATGTTGTTCAGCAGTGCTGGCAAGGCGGTGCGCTTCAACGAGTCAGCCGTGCGTACCATGGGCCGCACTGCGGCAGGGGTGCGCGGCATTCGCCTGGACAAAGACCAGCGAGTGATTTCCCTGGTGGTTGCTACCCAGGGTGATGTGCTTACCGTATGTGAAAACGGCTATGGCAAGCGTACCGATATCGCTCAGTTCCCGGTCAAGGGGCGTGGCGGCAAGGGCATGATTTCCATCCAGGTATCCGAGCGTAACGGCCAGCAAATAGGCGCTATCCTGGTAGATGAAGACGATGAAATCATGCTCATCACCGATGGCGGCACCCTGGTGCGCACCCGGGTCAGCGATGTGTCGCGCATGGGGCGCAATACCCAGGGTGTAAAGATGATTGCCCTGAGCAAGAAGGAAAAGCTCATTGGTATCGCCCGCATCGAGATGCTTGAAGGCGAAGAAGACGGGGAAGACGAATCACAGGGTTCGTAGGCCGGGCAAAGCGCAGCGTGCCCGATGGAATCATTGGGCACGGCCTTGCGGCCTTTGTCCAACCTAACGGGAAGTTGCGAGATTTTTTGTAGTAACCAAGCAGGAAACCAATAATGTCACGAATTTATAATTTCAGCGCCGGCCCCGCCACGCTTCCCGAAGCTGTACTGAAACAGGCACAGGATGAATTGCTGGACTGGCATGGCACTGGCATGTCGGTGATGGAAATGAGCCATCGTGGCAAGGAATTCATGAGCATTGCCGAACAGGCGGAAACCGACCTGCGGGATCTGATGGACATTCCTGATCACTACAAGCTGCTGTTCCTCCAGGGTGGTGCTTCCAGCCAATTCGCCATGGTGCCGTTGAATCTCATGGGTCGCACCGGCAAGGCGGATTACATCAACACGGGCAGCTGGTCCAAGAAGGCCATTGCTGAGGCAAAGCGCTATGGTGAAGTGAGTGTCATTGCCGATACGTCTGCGGATTTCAGAGCGCCAGCGGAAAGAGATCTGGCCTTTTCCAGCGATGCCGCCTATGTGCATTACACGCCCAATGAGACCATTCAGGGTGTGGAATTTCCCTACATCCCGGATACGGGGGATATTCCCCTGGTGGCGGATATGTCTTCCACCATTCTGTCTCGTCCCATTGATGTATCGAAGTTTGGCATCATCTATGCGGGCGCGCAGAAGAACATTGGCCCTGCGGGTCTGACTCTGGTCATCATTCGTGAAGACCTCATCGGCCATGCCCCACAAAGCTGCCCGGCCATGATGAACTATCAAATTCACGCTGATGCCGATTCCATGTACAACACCCCGCCCACCTTTGGCTGGTATCTGGCGGGCCTGGTGTTCAAGTGGCTCAAGGACAACGGCGGCCTGGCTGCCATGGCAGCCATCAATGAACGCAAGGCGCAGTCCTTGTATGCCGCCATTGATGATCTGGATTTCTATGCCAATCCCGTGGATCTTGCGTGCCGTTCCCGGATGAACGTGCCCTTTATTCTGGCGGATGCGGATCTGGATGCGAAATTTCTCAAACAAGCGGCGCAGGCGGGACTGAAGACCTTGAAAGGTCACCGTTCCGTGGGGGGTATGCGTGCCAGCATCTACAATGCCATGCCCGAGGCCGGCGTACAGGCCTTGATTGATTTCATGCATGAATTTGCACAGCGCAATGCCTGAGTGGGGATGAAGCAGATGTACAAACTATTGACCCTGAACAACATCGCCGCCGCCGGGCTGGACAGGCTGCCGCGTGAAGCCTATGAAGTCGCGTCCGAGATCACCCATCCCGATGCAATTTTGCTGCGCTCGTTCAAAATGCATGATATGGAGATCCCCGAAACCGTGCAGGCCATTGGTCGTGCCGGGGCGGGAGTGAACAATATTCCTGTGGACAAAATGACGGAAAAGGGCATTCCTGTGTTCAATGCCCCAGGCGCCAATGCCAATGCGGTGAAGGAACTAGTGATCGCCGGCATGTTGATGGCGGCGCGCAATATCGGTCCGGCATGGAAGTTTGCTACAACCCTGCAAGGTGATGATGCGCAGATCAGCAAGGCGGTCGAA
>JAJRUY010000267.1 GCA_024277555.1 Gammaproteobacteria bacterium
AAGGGCTCGGGGTTACCGGAATGACAGCACCTTCATTACCAGGATTTACATGATTGCCAGCCCGGCAGGTTCTATACTGAAATCCAGATGAAACGTCGAAGAGCCTCCAAGAATGGCAAGTCTTTTACTTCCCAATCCTTTGAAAACTTCTGGAATTTTGTCATTGTCGGCAACTTGCAGGATACAAATTATGATAGTCTGCTGCGAACCTATGCAGTGACGCGAAACAATCTTGCGCACAAGCCGGGGCTGCAGAAAAACCGGAACCATTGAAACAAGCCATTAAATTCTATAATCCGGCATTTACCGCCGCTTCTGGTGAGCAGAAAGAAATACACGCCCTTGGCCAGCAGATTGGCTTGTGCCATGAAACTACATCCTGCAACCTGGACAGCAGTATGGTCGCACTGGTCAGTCCAGAGGGGTGTTTACTGGCTTTGTTCACCGGCATGACATATCCCGCTGCTATCGCTGGTGATTTGCAATATTTATAACTGAGAATTTCATGCAACCAGGATTGAAAGACAAACTCCTCACCACAGCATTGAAAATACTGCCCCAGCATCTACTGGCGGCTGGCATGTACCGGATTACCCGCAGCACCTGGGAACCGTTCAAAAACATGCTCATCAGGGAGGTGGTTTCCCGCTATGCGGTAGACATGTTTGAGGCCGAAAATCCCAGGCCCTCAAGCTATCCCTCTTTCAATGCTTTTTTCACCCGGGCGCTGAAAGCCGATGCGCGTCCCATTGCCCACCAGCCAGATGCCATTGCCTGCCCCTGTGATGGCAAGGTCAGCCAGGTCGGACACATCAAGCAGGGCAAACTGATCCAGGCCAAGGGACATGACTTCAGATTGCTGGAACTGCTTGGCGGCGATGAAGAGTTAAGCAATACCTTTGCCGGCGGCGCCTATTCCACCATTTATCTGTCCCCCCGGGATTATCACCGGGTGCATATGCCCTTGAGTGGCCAGCTGCGAGGAATGATATTTGTTCCCGGCGACCTGTTCAGCGTCAGTGAGGCGACTGCGCAGCTGGTGCCGAATCTGTTTGCCCGCAATGAGCGCTTGATCTGTGGATTCGATACCGCAGCTGGCCCCATGCTGGTAATTCTGGTTGGAGCCATTTTCGTTGGCAGCATGGAAACCGTATGGGCGGGTGAGGTAACCGGGCCGAAGGACGGCCCTTCAACCTGGCTGTATGAAAAAGATCACAAGATATTCCTGAAGAAGGGTGAGGAGATGGGGCGCTTCAATATGGGTTCTACCGTCATCACCTTGTTTACCAGAAACCGCATCAGATGGGACAAGGCGTTCGCACCTGGCGTCAGGGTGCGCATGGGGCAGCGCATTGGCAGCATCAGGCTTGCGTCAAAGAGAAAGTCAAAACCCGATCCAGGGTCATCTCGCCCTGCTGCAACATAAGCAGGCGATCCAGTCCCAGCGCCACACCAGCACAGTCCGGCAAACCCTGATCAAGTGCATCAAGCAGGTTTTCGTCTACAGGTAACTGTGGCAATCCACGCTGCTGGCGCTGGTGATTCTCGGCCTCAAACCGCCTTCGCTGCTCGGCGGCATCCGTGAGCTCATGAAAACCGTTGGCCAGCTCCACCCCTTGATAGTACAGCTCGAAGCGACTTGCCACACGCTCGTCTTCCGGATTCAAGCGCGCCAGTGAAGCCTGGCTGGCCGGATAATCATAGACGAAGGTCAGACCCTGTTTGCCCAGTGTCGGCTCAATCACCAGACTCATGAGCAAATCCAGCCACTGATCCCGATGCCCGAGATTGCCGGTCTCGATTCCATGCGCCTTGGCCGCATCTTCAAGCTGGTTGGTTTCAGCCTGCAGGGGATTCCAGCCGAATTGCTGTTCAAACAACTCCACATAACGGATTTTTTTCATCCCGATCTCTTGACCCAGACAGGCAGACATCAGGTCGGCTACTTCCTTCATAAGATCATGATGATCCAGGCCCGGCCGATACCATTCCAGCAAGGTAAACTCAGGATTGTGCCTGGGGCCATATTCCCCGTCCCGGAACACCTGGGCTATCTGATAGATGGCGCCACTGCCAGCCGCCAGCAGGCGCTTCATGGCGAACTCCGGCGAAGTTTGCAGGAACAGATCCAGCCCTCGCGGATACTCCGGACCGGTATAGCGCGTATGCAGGGGTACGATGGAAGGGTCTGTACCAGCCGCCTGACTGAGTACCGGAGTACAGACCTCCATGACATCTCTTTGGTGAAAAAACTGCCTGGCAGTGGCCAGTAACCGCGCTCTGGCCAGCAGCTTTTCTCGCTGTGATTTCAATCCTTTACACGATTGATGTATTCACCCTTGCGGGTATCTACCTTGACCTTTTCGCCAATCTGCACAAACAGCGGAACCCGCACCACCGCGCCTGTTTCCAGAGTGGCAGGCTTGCCGCCACCGCCGGAAGTATCGCCCTTGAGGCCGGGGTCTGTATCGGTAATTTCCAGCACCACAAAGTTTGGTGCCTCCACCAGGATGGGTGCATCATTCCACAGGGTTACGTTGCAAACATCCTGATCCTTGATCCATTTAACCGCTTCTCCCATGGCATGGGCATCCACCTGATACTGCTCGAAGCTGTCATTGTCCATGAAATACCAGTACTCACCATCATTGTAGAGATACTGCAAATTCCGATCCATTACATCGGCAGCCTCTACCGATTCACCGGATTTGAAGGTTTTTTCCAGCACCCGTCCGGTTTTCAGATTACGCAGCTTTACCCGGTTGAATGCCTGCCCCTTGCCGGGCTTGACGAATTCGTTTTCAATGATCACACAGGGATCGCCATCCAGAAGCAGCTTGAGCCCGCCACGAAATTCGTTTGTACTATAGGTTGCCATATTGTCCTCGTATTGCGCCGCAGGAACCCGGTGACAGTCTTCCCACAAGCTTTCTGAAAAAACGCCTATGATACCCCTTTCCTCCCTTCCCTTGAAAACCGAAAGCTGGCAGCAACAGTTGGGCAACGCCTATTGCCAGGTCAAGGAACTTCTCGCCGACCTTGAGCTGTCCACGCATTATAGACCGGAGATGGAGCTGGCCGCAGAAGCATTCCGCTTCCAGGTTCCCCGCTATTTTGCAGCATTGATGAAGAAGGGCGACATTCACGACCCCCTGCTGTTACAGGTGTTGCCAGCCGCCGCTGAGCTGCAGCACAAACCCGGCTTCGTGATGGATCCTCTTGGCGACCAGGATGCTCATGAGGGAAATGGCATTCTGCACAAATACCATGGTCGTGTATTGCTCATCACTACGGGAGCCTGCGCCATCAGCTGCCGTTACTGCTTTCGCCGCCATTTTCCCTATGCCAGCCATCAGGCGCTGAAAAACCAGTGGCAACCAGCATTGCGGCAGCTGCAACAAGATCCCGGCATCCACGAGGTCATTCTGAGCGGGGGTGATCCCCTGAGTCTGGGCAATGAGCGGCTACAGCTACTGATACAAGAGCTGGAACGAATTCCACATATTCGACGCCTGCGCATTCATACCCGTTTGCCTGTAGTACTTCCCTCACGCATAGACCAGCCACTGATAGAGCTTCTTGGCAACACCACCCTGGCCACCAGCATGGTGGTTCACATCAACCACCCCCATGAACTGACCACAGAACTGGAACAGGCACTCTGCCCTCTGCGCCGGGTCGGCATCACCTTGCTCAACCAGTCCGTGCTGCTGAAGGGCATCAACGACAGCGTATCAACCCAGGTTCTGTTATGTGAATCCCTGTACTCTGCGGGAATCCTGCCATACTACCTGCACCAGCTCGACCATGTGCAGGGCGCAGCCCACTTTGCGGTAAATGATCAAACAGCCCTGGGATTGCACAGGCGCATGGAGCAACGGCTGCCTGGCTATCTTCTGCCCCGTTTGGTGCGCGAGGTAGCTGGCGCAAACAGCAAACAGACGTTGCCCCGGTCACAAAATCAGAAAAAATGATTTTTCCACGGAAAAGCTGCCCCCTCCATTTGCGCCTGATCCACGACAAAGCCCACCGAAGAAAAATACTGATATTTATTGATTAATCAGTAGCTTGTAGAAATGACATGCTTTTTATGGCAGCATCATTGTATGACGACTGGCAGGAAATATGGCCACCAGGGTGCGATATAAAACTTGATTTCGTATATAATAAATATTCTTTAGTGCTTGGAATAAAAGCATTTTTGGGTGACATTCAAGAAACCACATCAACTTTTGGCTCACAGTAAAAACTGTTTAAGAACATCCCTGCTTTGCCCATATGGAAGCAACTAGAACACCGAATGCACTCAGGGACAGGATCACACTGAAATAACATGGCAGATACAAATGACAACAAAGGCGCACAACCCCGGGTAGAGCTTTCTATTCCGGAGCAGACAGCCGCGCCTGCAGATTCCTTTCTGCTTAGTTCCCGCGAGGTAAGACACTGGACTGAACAGTTGCCAGTCGCCAATGTTGGGGAAACCGCCCGCCAGGTATACAAAACGCTGACCAGTTTCAACCGTATGCAGATCCCCACTCTGGTACGGGCAGAAGTCATTGAGCTGTTCCGGGAACCAGTACGTTACATCAATACCAACATCACCAAGCATTACCTCAATGTCGGATTCCCCCTCTCGCCCAAAGCGCAAAAAGCGGCGCTTCTGGCAACAGAACTGTGTAATGAAATCGCCATCTCATACAAGATCCTGTTTCTGGAACAGGTGCTGGGAGATGAGCACAACTTCAATCAGAAACTGGTAATCGTGGCCGCCCAGCGTGCGCTTCAGTATATGAAACAACGCATGTTCCACAACCTGCTGGTCTACTGTGACTATCAAAAAGGTCTGTGGCGCGAAGCGCACTACCTGTACGCCTGGGCATCACAGAACCATGTTCACCAGATTGGAGTGAAGGACAACAGCAAATTCATCTGGAAAAGGCAATCCGTACAAAGCATCGAAGATGTATACAAGGGCATGTTGCTGATTGCCACCACCAGCCCCTATCGACTCACCCAATCTCATTTGCGCCGCGTTCATGACAAGCTTCCGGAATGGAGCAAACTCACTGAAGTCGGCTCCATCAGCGATCTGGACAATCATAGCGCGGGAATCTTCTATCTGAACCTGTGGTCGGATGAGCCCCCAAAAAAATCCATCAGCCCAGCGCAAAGCAATGACAGCCGTTTCAGGGCATTTGACCTGAATGCCATTTTGTCAGAGGCACGGTGTGAATATGAAGAAGCGGAATGGGAATCGCCTACTCATCTGGATCATGATCACCAGCACCTATCCCGCTCATTGCTCAAATCACTGATCCGCGGATGGAACAAGTCCCTGGAGCGCAAATTTGCAAGGAATACCCTGCAACATGAATTGTTTGCCATTGTGGGCTTAAGCAACCTGTTGCGCCTGCTGGAAAAAAACATTGAAGAGGCAGCTGAAGAGCAGGTCACCAAAAAACAGGAAGACCAGGGTGCGATCAATACTTCCAGCCGCCTGACCTGGAACGACAGTGTTTTCAGCACCCTGGCCATTGCCTCACCGGTCAGTAACCAGGGAGGCGACTCCATGTTTTCAGACAGCAGTAACCTGGCCAGCAGCCTGTTGGGTACGACCGTGGATGCAGATCCGCAAAACATGTTTGACAAGCTGGCTCGTGACCCAAATGCTGCGTTTTCCGTATTGACCTACAATGAAAGCGTGGAAGGCTATTGCCTGGGCTGGAAGGAATCCTACCCGATGAAAGTCAGGGTTGGCGACATTCTCGGCATACGCTCACCCAACAATCCGGACGAATACAGCGTAGCGGTTGCACGCTGGCTCAAGGACACGGATGAAAAGCAATTGTACATTGGCATTCAGGTGCTTGCTTCAAGCTGTTCTCCAGTAACCATCACCCCGGGAACCAAGGCATCTTCCAACCCGCAGAATCAGTATCGCTGCCTGCTCATGTCCGGGGGGGGAATAGAAAACGAGCGGCGCGGCATCCTTACCAATACCCGTGCATTTGAACTGAACACCATCATGACCATGGTCACAGAATTTGGTGAGCATCAGATCAAGCTGACCAAATGGGTGGAATCAAACAACAACTTCATTCACTATTATTTTTCTTATGCAGACGCACAGCCAAAAGAAACAAATGCCAAATCAGGCGATGATTTTCAGGATCTATGGCATGACCTTTGAAGACCGGCAACAAACCGCAGGATTACCACAATGAGCACCAATGCAGAAAGAATTATTCAGATCGTAACGCCGCTGAGCGGCGTGGTAGAACTATTGGTGCTGGGCTGTTCCATTGATGACGCAAACACCTATTCCCAAACCCTGCGCAATTCCGGCATGGCTGTTCACCTGAACACAGCCAACACGCCGGATGAGCTGGACATATTGATGCAATCCCTGGATGCTGATGTGGTGTTGGTCAACTGTGACGCAGAAGAAATTGACTTTACGACAGCCATCCGCCAGATTCGGGAAGTATCGCCTCTGGCCGCATTCATCCTTCTCTCGGACAATCCGGCAGAGGAGCTTTTCTTTGCCGCCGAAACCAGCGCCCAGGACATCATCGAGCGCCATGACTATGCTCACCTGATATATGTGGTAAACCGTGAACAGCAAAACATGGTTACAAAAAAGAAGCTGCTGGCCGTCACCCAGGAGCTGAAGGAAACCAGCCAGCGCTATGAAACCCTGACCGAAACTGCCGGCGAAGCCATCGCCTATATTCATCAGGGCATGCATGTCTATGCCAATCCCGCCTATGTATCCCTGTTCGGTTTTAAAAATGCGGATGAGCTGGAAGGTCTGCCATTCATGGATTTGATCACCAGTGATGATCGCCTGAAATTCAAGCCCGTATTGCACAAGCTTGATGAACAGCATACTGCGGATCAACTCGCCATCAATTGCGTCACCAATGACGGGCGCAACCTGCCTGTCACCATGGATTTCACCCCTTCCACCATAGAAGGCGAAGATTGTACCCAGGTAATTATTCGCGATCAGTCACCGGAACTGGATATTGAGCAACGCCTGGCGGAACTGGCAAACTACGACACCGATACCGGCCTGTATAACCGCAAGTACTTCACAAAACAGTTGGAAGAACAGCTGGGCGAGGCACTATCCAGCAAACAACGCCTGAGCATGATTTTGCTCGGTATCGGAAATTTTCAGGACATCAAAACAGATTACAATCCGGATGGCGCCGAGATGGTGCTCAAAGAAGCCACCCGCATATTGAATGAAACAACCTACGATACCGACCTGGTTGCACGCTTTGGCGAGCATGAGTTCGCCATTCTCTGCACCCCGGACACCAGCGCAGAAGCTTTGGCAAAACGCCTGCATCATGCCTTGAGCGAGCATCAATTTGTACTTGGAGAACAAAGCATTCAACCGCAAATAGCCATGGGAATAACACATTCCGACACACCGCCGGCTCAAAGCTCTACAGATTTTATATCTCATGCCACCCGCGCCTGCAAAACCGCTGTTGCAGAGGGTACAGCCATAAATCTGTTTGATACGGAACACTCCAGGGACAATGAACAAAACAAGGAAGATGAATCTGTCATCCAGCTCATCGACCACGCGCTGGCCAATGACCGCTTTCACCTCATTTATCAGCCCGTGGTCAGCCTGCATGGCAACAGCCGCGAAGACTATGCTGTCTATGTACGCATGCTAGATGACAATGACCAGCAAATTTCACCGAAGGAATTTATCGACGAAGCAGTGCGCTCAGACAGAATGGCAGAAATCGACCGCTGGATCATCCGCAATGCCATTCGCGAAGTGGCTCGCCATCGCAGTGATGGTCACAAGCTGAACTTCATGATCACCCTGTCTGCCCCGGCAATTGAAGATGACTCCCTGCTGCTGTGGATTTGTGACTGCCTGCGTGAATTCAAGGCCAAAGGCGCCTGGCTGACCTTTGCTGTATCACACAGTGACGTCATCGGCCACCTTGAAAAAATGGAGCAGCTGGCCGAGGGGTTGCACAAAATCAATTGCCGAATCTCTCTTACGCACTTCCCGTTCGAACAGGAAGCGGTAAACGTGGTGCGCCACCTGCAATGCGATCTGGTGTGCTTTTCTCCGGATATTTCCGGCAAACTGGCGCAGGACAAGGAGCAACAGGAGCTGCTCAAGGACTATAACCAGCAGCTTCATCAGGAAAAAGTAAAGACCATCGTCATTTACATAGAAGAAGCGGCGCAGCTAACCATACTCTGGAATGTAGGCGTCGATTTCATTCAGGGCAATTTCATCCAGAAACCGGTAGACACCATTATCTACGACGCCGAGCTGTAACCTCAGCTCTTGTTTGCCACCCCATGGGGGACATGCCCTGCGGGTACAAACTGTGCGGCTGATTCCACATGATGCGTCTGGTCATCAAAGAATATATCCGCCTGGAAAGCCTTGAGGAAAGCGCTCTTGTCCATCCCGCCGAGAAACAGCGCTTCATCAATACGAATTCCCCAGGTACGCAGAGTACGGATAACCCTCTCATGCGCTGGTGCGCCGCGAGCCGTAACCAGGGCAGTGCGTATGGGGGAAGTGCCTTCCGGCATCAAAGACTGCATCTGATGCAATACTTCGAGGAAGCGCCGAAAGGGACCGGCCTCCAATGGCCTTCTGGCGGCAGCTTTTTCACTGGCCTCAAATGCCTCCAGCCCCTGCTTGCGATAAACCCGCTCCGCTTCATCGGAAAACAGCACCGCATCCCCATCAAATGCGATGCGCAACTGATCCGCAGAACCAGGGGTTGTTTCAGCCGAGCGGCTGTTTCCTATGGCTGAAGCAATCGTGGCTGCGGCGACGCCTGCATTCAACGCCCGGGAAACATCTTCAGAATCTGCAGACAAAAACAAGTGCGCATCCAGCACCGATGCATACTCAAATGGACTGCGCCCACTGGTGAATGCTGCCCGGGTAATTTCCAGGCCATGATGTCCGATAGAATTGAATACGCGCAATCCTGTATCTGTACTGTTGCGGGACAGCAGCACCACTTCGACTTTTACCCGTCCCTCGAACAGAGCATTGAGATTCAGCAGTTTTCTGACCAGGGTAAAGGCAACCCCGGGCTGCAGTATATCGTCTTCATGTTCTATCTGATAACGATGATAGGCAGTAACGCCCTGCTCTTCGAAAACCCGATGCGATTCATCCAGATCAAACAACGCTCGGGAAGAGATGGCGACAACCAGGGTGGGGCGATTTTCGATGGAATCCATGTTACCAGGGCACGAAGGCATTTATGAAAGGCATGAACCAGCCAACACCGCGAGAGCAAATATGAAAGAAAGGTAACTCAGCTCCCCGCGTCAGGGATTGGGTTCGACCACTTTCAAACATACCATACCCTCCCGACTGGATGCCAATCCATTTCTTGTCCAATCCAAATTGTGCACTTCGGGGTTGAATCTGCTGCTGTTTGGAATGGGTCAATATAAAGGTTATGGGCACACAAAGCCGGAGCAGATCCCTGCCGGGACTCAAGGCCATGCACTCGCGGCACAGCACACTCTGGCCTGAATGGCACTTAACTTCCTCATCATTCCGACGCATGCCGGAACCAAGAAAGACAGGGACAATTGGCCGCCCTGGATCCCGGCATACGCCGGGATGACGGTTGTTTTCAGCTTAAGTAAGTGCCATTCCACTCTGGCCTTGATTTATGAAAGACAGTACCATACCCGGAAAACCCGAGGTGCTATTTCGAAACAGCTGTGATCAAATTGTAAATACACGATTCCTCTCATTGGCTATCAGAGGAACCAAAGGAACAGCCAAATACACCCGATAACGCTTCCTGTAGAGACACAAATGACCGATCAAAATATCATCAAAAACCGGCTCAAGCATCTGGAAACCCACCTGGAGCAGGAAAACCCGATATTGCTGAGTGCAGTTCAAAGTTTTCGCGGCCTGGATCGCGTTGCCTATCGCATGGGTTTACTGGATCAGACGGAATCCTTTGCCACCCAGATTCCCTGGTGGCCGCTGATTTCAATTCTTGGCACCTTCTCAGCGGGGAAATCTACATTCATCAACAATTATCTGGGCACAAAGCTGCAGCGTAGCGGCAACCAGGCGGTAGACGACCGTTTTACGGTAATTTGTTACAGTGAAGACTCCGTACCCCACACGCTCCCTGGCGTCGCACTGGACTCTGATCCTCGCTTTCCGTTCTACAAGATAAGCCGGGAAATCGAGCTGGTTGCCGAAGGGGAAGGAAGCCGTATCGATGCCTATTTGCAGCTGAAAAGCTGCAACAGCGAACGCCTCAAGGGGAAAATTCTTATCGACTCCCCGGGGTTCGATGCTGATGCACAGCGCACATCCACCTTGCGCATTACTGACCACATGGTGGATTTGTCCGATCTGGTGCTGGTGTTCTTCGATGCCCGCCATCCAGAACCCGGCGCCATGCGTGACACCCTGGAGCACCTGGTTTCCAAAACCATTCACCGCAATGACTCTGGAAAATTCCTGTACATACTCAATCAGATTGACACCACCGCCAATGAAGACAATCCCGAGGAAGTGATTGCCGCCTGGCAGCGGGCACTGGGAGAACGTGGGCTGACAGCAGGCCGCTTCTATACCATCTACAGCCCCACTGCCTCGATCCAGATCGAAGACGCCAATCTGCGCCAACGCTATGAAAACAAACGGGACGACGATCTGGCGGAAATATACGGCCGCATGGAACAAGTAGAGATCGAACGCGCCTACCGCATCATAGGATCACTGGAAAAAACCGCCCGGGAAATTGAAGACCTTGTTGTTCCTGTGCTCCACAACGCCCTTTCCCGGTGGAAAAAACGCACCCTTTGGATGGACGGCCTGGTTTTTGGCCTGATCGCTGTTTTGTTCCTTGTCTTGAGCATCAGTAACGGCCAATGGCAGGGGCTGCACTATACCGCTGACTGGTGGCAATGGGTGCGCGAGACCACAACCCACAGCGCTATCTTCCTGGCTGTTATCGCAGCCGCCGGAGCCACAATCCATTTTGGCCTGCGCAAGCTGGCGGCCCGCAGCCTTTCCGGCTGGCTAAAAAAGGAGCAGGCATCCCTGGCGGTAAAAGTCGATCTTCTACGGGCTTTCAGAAAAAACACCCGTCCCTGGCGTTCCCTGTTCCGCAACAAACATGCTGGCTGGAACCGCAAAACCCGCCGCATGCTGGCTGCGATAGTCAACCAGGCAGATGATTATGTACAGCAGTTGAATGACCGCTTCACCAACCCGTCGGGCGATCAGGCAACAACTGAAGCAGAACCCCTTCTGGCGACAACTACCGAAGAACCCCTGAAAACAAATAATGATACGGCAGTAAATGAGGGAAAAACCAGCTAGAAAAAACGCCACTGTACTGGCCGGCATGGATCTGGGTGGCAGCAAGATCGAAGCCATTCTCCTCAGCAGCAAGGGGCAGGAGCTGTTTTGCAAGCGCCGACCCACACCCGTGGATGATTACGACGCCATCCTACGGGTCATTCAGGATTTGCACAGGGAACTTGAGGCCCATGCTGGCCATGAGCTCAAATTAGGCATTTGCACCCCCGGTTCCCTGTCACCGGAAACCGGCTTGATGCGCAATGCAAACTCTACCTGCCTGAACAGCCAGAGCCTGTATCAGGATTTGCAGCAAGTGCTGGATCGCCCGGTACGCATAGCCAATGATGCCGATTGCTTCACCCTTTCCGAAGCGGTTGACGGGGCCGGAAAAGATGCCGACGCGGTATTTGGCGTCATTCTCGGCACCGGCACTGGTGGTGGCATCACAGTAAACCACAAACTGCTGCAGGGTCCGAACGCAATCACCGGCGAATGGGGCCACAACCCTTTGCCCTGGCCCAGGCCGCAAGAGCTGCCCGGCCCGGCATGCTACTGTGGCAAACATGGCTGCATAGAAACTTTCCTCTCCGGGCCGGGGCTGTCTGCGGATCATTTTCTGCACACCGGAGTGAAACTGACCGCTCAGGAAATTGCCCGCCTAGCAGAACAGGGAGATGCAGAGGCGGAAACCACCCTGCAAACCTATGAAGACCGCCTGGCGCGGGGACTGGCCAGCATCATCAATGTCCTCGATCCCCATACCATCGTTTTGGGTGGTGGATTGTCCAAAATACAACGCCTGTACGAAAACGTTCCCGGCCGCTGGCATGAATACGTTTTTTCCGATGTGTTCCGCACCCGTCTGCTGCCACCACAATATGGCGACAGCAGCGGCATACGTGGCGCCGCCTGGTTGTGGCGAGACTAGCGCCCCTCAGTCATAATACCGGAATACCTTCCTCAACAGACTACCCTCACTCATGGTTACAGACCCGCAATCAATTCCGGACGTACAGGTTCCCAAACACCCGCAGTGGCCGGAACTTTCTCCTCAGAAGAAAGATGCCCTCAAGCAACGCATCAAAGCCCTGCTCAAGGAAAACAATGCTGTGCTGGTGGCACACTATTATGTAGATGCCGATCTGCAGGAGCTGGCGGAAGAAACCGGCGGCTGCGTATCCGACTCCCTGGAAATGGCACGTTATGGAACCACCGCCGATGCCGACACCCTGGTCGTCTGCGGAGTGCGTTTCATGGGCGAAACCGCCAAGATTCTGAATCCGGAAAAGCGGGTATTGATGCCGGATCTGGGGGCCACCTGCTCCCTGGACGAAGGATGCCCGGCCAAAGAGTTTTCTGCGTTCTGTGATGCCCACCCCGACCACACCATCGTGGTCTACGCAAACACCAGCGCCGAAGTCAAGGCTCGCAGCGACTGGACAGTAACCTCCGGCATTGCCCTGCCCATTGTCAGGCACCTGGCGGAAAAGGGAGAGAAAGTATTGTGGGCACCGGACAAGCACCTTGGTGCATACATCCAGAAGCAGACCGGTGTGGATATGCTCATGTGGCCCGGCTCCTGCGTGGTACATGAAGAGTTCAAGGCTTTTGCCCTGGAGCGCCTGCACAGGCTACACCCGGATGCTGCAGTATTGGTACACCCGGAATCTCCAGAAAGCGTTATCGAACAGGCCGATGTGGTCGGCTCTACCACTGCTTTGATCAAGGCAGTTCAGGAACTGCCGAACGAGACCTTCATCATCGCCACAGATGACGGTATTTTCTGGAAGATGCAGCAACTGGCACCGGGCAAAAAACTGTTGTCCGCCCCCACTGCCGGTGAAGGCGCAACCTGCATATCCTGCGCCCATTGCCCATGGATGGCCATGAATGCCCTGCAGAACCTGGAACAACTGCTACTCAAGGGCAATAACGAAATACATATCGATGAACAAATTCGGCAACAGGCAGTCGTACCGATTCAACGCATGCTGGATTTTGCAGCTGCCCATGGAATTGGCGGCGCTGCCCCCAAATGATCGATCACAGCATGATCAAACTGGTGCATGTCAGTTGCGTCGGGCTGTCATTGTTGGGATTCACCATGCGCGCCGCTCTCATGCTGAAACAGTCCCCGCTATTGAAGCAGCAATGGGTACGCACTGTTCCACACCTGGTTGACAGCACCCTGTTCTTCAGCGGCCTGTGGCTGGCCTACAACCTGCATCAGTATCCCGGCACCAGCCCCTGGCTCACGGCAAAACTTCTGGCGCTATTGGCCTACATCATCTTTGGTGCAATGGCACTGCGCGGCACAACCGCTACTCTGCGCCACCTGTCCCTGCTGTTTGCCTATCTGTGCTTTGCCTATATCGTCAGCGTAGCCTTGAGCAAAACGCCTATGCCCTGGTAGCAAACCATCCACAGCTTCCCCGCTATATTGGAAAAAAAATTCCAGTTCTCCTATACTCCCTGATAATAGAAATTCAGGGAGTTGTTTTTCATGGCCGTTACAGCTTTTCGCTGGACCAATTTTCTTGTTCGCGTAGTCGTGGCTTTTGTCCTGGTATTTGCCACCTACAACCCTTCCGGCCACTCCTGGGTTCACTGGTTTATAGAAAGCGCCAACAAACTTGATCCCATTATCCTGCTCTCGGCGATTATCCTCATTATCGGCTGGGCCGTTTATCTGCGCGCAACAGCGCGCTCATTGGGATTTTTTGGTTCATTGCTGGTGGTTGCGCTCTTCGGCAGCATGATCTGGGCAATGATTTTTTATGGCTGGCTTTCGCTGGATAACCCCTCCGTGCTGGGCTATGTGGCTCTGATACTGCTATCAATTCTGCTCGCCGTGGGCATTTCCTGGTCACATATCCGGCGGCGCATCACTGGCCAGATCGATGTCGATGATGTTGAAACAAATATTTAACTGAACTTTTTAACGCCCATCAGAAAGGAGGCCACTATGGCAGGCAAGTTCGTAACTTCCGTCGGTAAGGACGGCAAGCACTATTTTGTACTCAAGGCAGGCAATGGCGAAACCATCCTGCAAAGCCAGGGATACGCAGCAGAAAAAAGTTGCGCCAATGGCATCGAGTCCGTACGCAAAAACAGCCAGGATCCCAAACGATTCGAGAAAAAGACTGCCACCAACGGCAAGTTTTTCTTTACCCTGAATGCCACCAACGGTCAGATTATCGGCAAAAGCCAGATGTATAAAACCGAAAGTGGGCGCAACAATGGGATTGATTCTGTCGGCAGAAATGCGCCGGACGCAAAAGTAGCCGAAGCAACAGACTGATTGCTGCATCCCGCACACCCCCTCCTGCCGAGGGGGTTACTCTTTCAGTGAGATCTTCAGACGTCCATCTTCAACCTGGATATTTTCCACGCCTTGGGCAAAGGCATGCCAGAAACCGCCAGCATCGCCAAACTCACCGATCAGATCCACATTCTTCAGACCGCCCAGCCATGCATTGGGAATGGGAATGCCCATCACGCTCACTCCCCGCAGCTTGATCACTGGCCGCTGATCACGAAACGCGGCCACCACTCCGGCAGATACCCGCAAGGTCTTGCCGCCGAGAATGGGAAAATCCGGGTCCACATGTACCAGCAGCCGGGCGCTGACCATATCATCCGATAAATCCACCGCCAGCTTTTTTGCCAGATCCTTGTTGTTGGCCAGCAAGCCATTGAGCTCCCGCTCTGTGAAGAATAGCTCGCGCTTGCCCTGGCTTTCATCATAACGTTCCGGGCGCAGCCACTGGTTATCAGGTTCGGGTTTGTCTGCCGCCGATGCAGCAGGCGCCGGCTCATAGCCTAGAAGCCGCAATTTGCCGTTCAGTTGCTGCTGCTCCTTGCTGCTCAGTTCCACCGGTTTGAAATCATTAGCATAAACATAGGTTCTCACCGCCCAGAAAGTAACTGCGGCGGTAAGCAGAATCGTACCCAGAACAATCCACAATACATGGATTGCCCGAAAGCCGCGGGACTTGTTTTTCTTCTCCGGGGAGGCTCTTTCCATTTCCATATCTGCTCCTTCGCTCAATATATGGTCAGATCATAGGGCATGCGCGCATAAACACCTCTTGCATCTGCAAGGGACAGCAAATGCTGTACCTGCTTCCACGCCGACCGCGCCACAGGGTTGCTTTCAAACCCGGTTTCCATTCCCATTTCCTTGAGTATCTCGTCCATCAGACTGCCTTCCTGCTGATACTCCTTGATCGAGTAGTTTTCCAGTTGAGCCTTTTCCGCTGCCGCGGCAATCGCATCCCCCAGGCCACCCAGCTTGTCCACCAGACCCAGCTTCAGCGCCTGTTTTCCCGACCATACACGTCCCTGGGCAATTTCATGCACTTCTGCCTTGTCCAGGTTTCTGCCCTCAGCCACCTTTTCCAGGAACCGGGAATAGATGTTGTCAACAAACCTCTGGATCACCGCCATTTCATGCTCGGTTTTGGGGCGATACAGGCTGAATACATCTGCAGCCGGTGAGGTACGTGCAACTTCTACATTCAGACCAATTTCATTGATGAGTTTCTGGATATTCAGAAACAGGCCGAATACGCCGATAGAGCCGGTAATGGTATTTGGCTCGGCATAGATTTCGTCCGCGTAGGCGGAAATCCAGTAACCACCGGAAGCCGCCACTGTGCCCATGGAAACAACCAGTGGCTTCTGCTTTGCCAGCAATATGGTTTCCCGCTGGATGATATCAGAGGCGCTGGCGCTGCCCCCAGGGCTGTTGACGCGCAACACTACCGCCTTGACCTCATCGTCATTTCTGGCCTTGCGCAACAGGGAAGCGATATAGTCGCCGCTTACATGATCCTCATCATTTCCTGAAACAATATCTCCTTCGGCGTAGATTATGACCAGTTTGTCGCTGGATTTTTCATCCTCGGGCAAAGTGGAAAAATACTGGGATACTGTTTTCTGCCTGTCAATCTCCTTGCCGACCTCGCTCCCCGTCAACTCACTCAGCTTGTCACGCACCTCATCGTAGTAGGCCACTGCGGTAACAATGCCTTTTTCCAACGCCTGTCCGGATTCGATCACGGCGCTCTCTTCTGCCAGATCGCGCAACACAGCCGGGGGCACATGGCGACTGCTGGCAACACCGGCAATCACCTCCTCGAACAGGTCATGCAGCAGGGTATTGAGTTGCTCACGATTTTCATCACTCATGTGATCCTGCAGAAACGGCTCTACTGCAGATTTGTATTTCCCCACTCGGGTAACCTGAACATCAATGCCATATTTGTCAAAAGCATTGCGAAAATACATGATTTCGCTGGCAAAGCCATTGAACTCCAGCAACCCCAGCGGGTTCAGCACCAGATGATCCGCCGGTGATACCACATACAGGGTTGCCTCGTCCAGATCTTCCTGCCAGGTAATGACCGGCTTGCCCGAGGCCTTGAATTCCACAATTGCCTCGCGAACCTCCTTTAGCGCCGCCCAGCCAGAGGCATAACCGTCACGCACCACATTGCCTTTGATGTATAGGCCGCTGACTCGCTCATCCTTCGCAGCTTGCCGGATTGCGGTTACTACTGTACGTAAGGACTGTCTGCCGCTTTCCTGATCCTGCAACGCCTTATGCAGCACGGATGCAAAGCCCTGCCGCGGCTGCCGATCCACAATCGGCACTCCCAGATTGAGAGTCAGAAGGGTTTTGTCCTCGACAAACCCGGGAGCATCCCGTGCGGTTAACGCCAGAGCGATAAGCGCCCCAAAAAGCACCAACACCAAAATCATGGCGGTAAAAGATGCAAATACGGTTTTCAGAAAGCTTTTCATATCACAATAATCCATTTCGGGCGACAAGATAAGTATTTGAGCGCGAATCAGCAGTTTGCGCAAGCTTGGTCAAGCAAACAGTCCTGCGCAAAAAACCACGGAAAAGATCAGCTGGAACCGGGCTGTATCAGCCAGCAAACGATTGAGTTCTTTCCCTACAGGCAAAGTAAAGACCCGAATGATCAAATACAGAGCTACAGGCAACAACAAGCCCGGCAACCAGGAAACGAGACCGGCAATGTACAGATAAAACAGCAGCAGAAAAGGCAGCAGTAACAGCAAGGCATATTCCACCTGGCTGGCTTTGGCTGGCAACAGCACTGCCAGGGTCTTGCGCCCGCTCCTGGCGTCGGTTTGACGATCCCGGTAGTTGTTCACCACCAGCACAGCGGCGGCAAACAGTCCCAACATGCTGCCGGTCAGCAGCGCCGCCAGGCTAATCTGACCGGTTTGCAGATAATAGCTGCCGACCGTTGCACCCAGGCCAAAGAACAAAAAAACGAACAGCTCTCCCAAGGGCGTTGCCGAGATTGGCCAGGGATCGCCTGAATAGGCCGCCCCCGCCAGCAGAGAAACCAGACCCAGCAGCAAAATGGGCCAGCCACCGACAAAAACCAGATAGATCCCCAGAACAAAGGCGCAGATGAACGCAAGCATCGCTCCACGCTGTACGCTGGTTGCAGACAACCAGCCCTGAGCCGTTGCCCGTGGCGGCCCCAGCCGATCGGGGGTATCTGTGCCCTTGCGCGCATCGGCAGCATCATTGTGCAGGTTGGTGCCGATTTGTATGCACATGGCTGCCAGCAGGGCGGCCAGGGCAGGCAGCAGCTGCAACTCCCCCCTTTCCGCCCAGGCCAGACAGGTTCCTACCAGCACCGGACTGACAGACAAACCTAAGGTTTTGGGACGAATCGCAGCCAGCCAGGTGGCAAAGGGACTCATTACTCAGGGACGGCGGGGGAACTTGCTGAAATCCGGTTCCCGCTTTTCCAGAAAGGCATCCCGGCCTTCCTGTGCTTCTGCAGACATATAGAACAGGGCTGTGGCATTGCCCGCCAGCTCCTGAATGCCGGCCAGGCCGTCGGTATCTGCGTTGAAGCCTGCCTTGATCACACGCAGGGCAGTAGGTGAGTGATTGAGGATCTGTCGGCACCAGCGCAGGGTTTCTTCCTCCAGTTCTGCCAGGGGCACTACAGCATTCACCAGGCCCATTTCCAGGGCTTCCCCGGCATCGTACTGGCGGCACAGAAACCAGATTTCCTTGGCCTTTTTCAGGCCCACGGTGCGCGCCATCAACCCGGCTCCAAGACCTGCATCGAAAGAACCCACCCTGGGCCCGGTCTGGCCGAAGCGGGCGTTGTCCGCAGCAATGCTC
>JAJRUY010000268.1 GCA_024277555.1 Gammaproteobacteria bacterium
AAAACTGTATCGGATCGCATCGATGCCGTGGTGTTGAGCCGCTGGCTGGGAGTACCGGTTTTCCTGTTCATGATGTACCTGATGTTCATGTTCACCATCAACATCGGTGGTGCCTTTATCGATTTTTTTGATGGCGTGGTAGGCGCCTTCGCCGTGGATGGCGTTGCCCATCTGCTGTCGTCCTGGGGCGCGCCACAGTGGTTGCGGGTAATAATCGCAGACGGTCTTGGTGGCGGCCTGCAGGTGGTGGCAACCTTCATCCCCATTATTGCCGCCCTGTACCTGTTTCTCTCTGCCCTGGAAGATTCCGGCTACATGGCCCGGGCAGCCTTTGTCATGGATCGCTTCATGCGCGGCATTGGCCTGCCGGGCAAGGCTTTTGTGCCCCTCATCGTCGGTTTCGGCTGCAACGTGCCCGCGATCATGGCCACCCGCACCCTGGAGAACATGCGCGAGCGCAAGCTCACCATTCTCATGAACCCCTTCATGTCCTGCGGTGCGCGCCTGCCAGTGTATGTGCTGTTTGCCGCCGCCTTTTTTCCGGACAACGGCCAGAATCTGGTATTCAGCCTGTATGTGATCGGCATCCTGGTGGCTATATTGACAGGTCTGATCATGAAGAAAACCCTGCTGCGGGGAGAAAGCGCCGGCTTCATGATGGAGCTGCCTCCCTACCATCTGCCGACCCTCAAGGGCGTACTGCTGCGCACCTGGGACCGGGTAAAGGTGTTCGTGAAAGAAGCCGGGCAGATCATCGTGATCATGGTGCTGGCGCTGAACGTGCTCAATTCCATCGGCACGGATGGCTCCTTCGGCAATGAGGATTCGGATAAATCTATACTCAGTGCAGCCAGCCAGGTGGTTACGCCGCTGTTCGCCCCCATGGGGATTCAGGAAGACAACTGGCCCGCGGTGGTGGGCATTGTTTCCGGCGTACTGGCCAAGGAAGTGGTGGTGGGTACTCTGGACACCCTGTACAGCCGTCTGGCGGCGGAAGCTTCCGGTGGCGATAATGGCGGGGATGATTTTGATCTTTGGCAGGCGCTCGGGGATGCTGCGGCCACGGTGCCGGAAAACCTGTCGGGCGTGACAGAGCTGCTGACCGACCCCCTGGGTCTTGGTGCCGCGGATGTACAGGATATCGCAGAAGTCGCGGCAGAACAGGAAGTGAGCATGGACGTGTTTGGCGCCATGGTGTTGCGTTTTGATGGCCAGGTTGGCGCCTTTGCCTATCTGCTGTTCGTGCTGCTGTATTTCCCTTGCGTGGCCACCATCGGCGCCATCAAGCGGGAAGCCGGTGGCAGCTGGGCGGCCTTCGTCGCCTTCTGGACCACCAGCGTGGCCTATGTGTCTGCCAGTGTCTATTACCAGGCAGCCACCTGGTCCCAGCATCCGGGCACATCTCTGATGTGGATTGGGCTGTTGCTGGGCTACCTCGGCCTGGTCATTGTTGGTCTGAACCGCTGGGTCAACAGAGGCAAGCCGGAAATCATGAACCCGGCGGAAGAACGTCGATGATTCTTTCGGAGCTGAAGCAGTATCTGCGACAACGGGGGCAAGTAACCCTGGCCGATGTCATGCATCATTTCGATGTGGATGAAAATGTTGCGCGGGATATGCTGGCCGTGTGGATGCACAAAGGCAAGGTGCAGCGCTTGCAGGCGGGGGCTTCCTGTGGATCCTCCTGCTCCCAGTGCGATCCGATGGCTACAGAGATCTATGTCTGGGGGGCGCATGCGGAAGGGCGGCGGTTCTTGCGCCCGGATTGTGGTTCGCACTGAGGAAAAAGGATTACGGCAAGAAAAAGGGCGGCTATGCCGCCCTTTTTGCTGTTTTCAGAAGTGGTGTTAGTTTCCGTGGGGTGACATTTTGGTACTCATGAGCAGTATGTCATAAGGCCCGATCAGTTCAGATACTTCGGAATCCCCGGTGTCTGATACCACGCCTTCTTCTTCGGCGGTGAATTCAAAGTAATAGTCCCCCTGCAAGGCGGCGCCCAGATCGATGACCTGACCTGGCACAACCGGTCCTTCCATGAGGACGATGCCGGTATTGTCCTTGTTGACCCGCAGGTGAACCTTATCGAACTGGCAATCGGTGCGGGTACAGATTTGTATGCGAAGTTGCTCGTTGCCTTCAGAATGATATACATAAGTATCGGTGTCATAGTCGAAGATGCCTACATACTTGGTTTCTGCTGGTGTTATTTTGGGTTCCGCATAGCAGGCTTCTGCAGGTGATTGACCAACAGTATTCTGGTTTGCTGGAACTACGGGGTTGTTGGTAATATCGCATGTGCAGTCAGTCTGGCCTGCTGGCACAGTGGCGGGAACTGTCGCATCACACCCTTCATACAAATAGATGTATTCAGTTTTCGCCGGTGTTTCGACCTCGATACGTTTGATCAATGTGCGATCGAAGACGCCCACCATGGCCACGTTGGAACGCAAGGGGTCGGCATTTGCCTTGTCATCGTTGGGTTCGGTTTCCGTATCGAAACGGTTTTCATCCGGATTGGCGGTTACCTGCCCGGTGTTTTCCAGGGTGGCTGCAATGTTGTAACCTCTGAGCTGCCCTGCTTCCTCATTGGATTTGACCGAGATGTAATAGGTGCCCACCTTGCCCAGGGTGACTTCGGTGATTTTGGCGGAATCCACCGGAGAGGCATCAGCCACATCCGGAGTGACATCGCCGGGAATTCCTGCATCTTCTTCTTCGCCTCCGCTACCCCCTCCACTGCCCGCGGTGGTGTCGAAGGCGGCGATGATGTTGCCGTTGAGATCGCGCACCTGAATGATCCAGCCAGCGGTATCGGTAAAGTTCCCGGCGTCGGCCAGGAAATAGACGGTAAGCTTCTGGCTGGGCTTGTCGGTGACGACGTGATACCAGTCCTCGTCGAACGCGCCAAGGGTATTCCCGTGATAGAACTGTCCCAGCAGCAGGCCATCGGCGTTCAGAATGTGGTCATTGGGCTCGGTCTCGCCATAGCCCTGTTCCTTGGTCATGGGGTAAAGTTTTACGCCACAGGGTTGGGGTGCATACCGGCAGTCTTGCTGGGCGGTATCATAGCCTTCCTGGTAGTCGGTTACTTTGTTTGTGTCGCCCGTGGCTCCCGGCCAGAAGATGGCAGCCTGGGCCTGAAAGCCGGAAACGCTCATGATCCCCATTGCCACTGCCAGGGCAGACCAGCGGGCAGTCTTTTTTAGTGAATTTTTCACCTTAGATTTCTCCATAACAATGCTGTGGAGCGTGTGCTGTTTACGCTCTGATGACGGCATCTGTCTTGTTTGCCGGGCATTCATATCAATTCCCGTTGGGGGGGAGTTTGGTGCTTCTGAGCAGGAAGTTGTACGGCCCGGTCAGGTCATCAACGGTATGTACGCCGGTCTCAGGGTCAACCTGGGGGCCGTCCACGGGTTCCGGGGAAAGCTCAAAGAAATAGGTTCCCGGCCCGACGGCGCCAAAGTCATAGGACCAGCCCGGCTGTATCGGGCCGTTGATCAGCACCACGGAATCGTTGACATAGACGACGCGCAAATGCACCCGAGTGAAATCACAGTTTCCTTTGGCACACATCTCGAAATGCAGTTGTTCGTTTCCTTCAGAGCGGTAGACGAACCAGTCGTTATCATAGTTATAGGCATATTCCCAGGTGCCGCCGCCGTCATTTTTGGGTTTGGCCATACAGGTTCCGGCGGGAGTGTTATCTACGTCGCAGCTGCAATCGCCTTGCCCAGGGGGCACAGACCTTAGAATGCTGGCTATGTCGCCGGGGTTACAGTAGGTATTAGTGACAGGATCGGGATAAACCCATTCTACGTTGTCTTCAGGTGGAACAAACCACTTCACCATCTTGCGCCCAAAGCTGCCGAACATATGCACATTGGAGCGAATCGGGTCTGCCGCATCCTGGGTGTCGTTGATTTCAGTTTCGGTGTCGAAGAAATTGCTGTCGGGATTGGGAGAGATCTGATCCGATTCGGAAATCATGGCGGCGATGTGATAGGCCCGCTGTTCCCCCTTGTCTTCCATGGAGGATACGGAGATATAGTAGCGCCCGGCATTCCCCAAGGTGGTGAGAATGATCTTGGCGTTGCTCAATGGGGTCTTGGCCAGTATCGGCTCACCAGGGTCAACGACATCTGCTTCGTTGTCGCCATTGCGGTAGACGTTGCCCAGGCCGCTGGTGGTGCTGTCGAAAGCGGCAATGACATTGCCGTGTCTGTCCCGTGCTTCCACGATCCAGCCTTCGGTGTTGGTGTAGTCAGACTGATCTCCCAGAAAACTGATGACCAGGTTCTGGTTGGGTCTGGAGGTTTCAATGTAGTACCAGTCCTGATCGTAAAGATCCAGGCTGTTTCCTTTGTAGAATCGGTCTAGGTGCAGGCGGTCTGCTGCGGCCATGTGGTCATTGGGTTCGGTTTCTCCCCAGCCGGGGTTGGCCACCACATCCTCGAGGAGTACGCCGCAGTCCTTGGGTGCCTTGACGCAATCTTCCAGCCCCGCCTTGTAGCCCTGATTGTAGGATTTGGAAGGCTTGCTGGGGTCTCCTGTTGCGCCAGGCCAGTTAATCGCTGCCTGGCTCTGGGCGCTCATGATCCCCATTGCCACAGCAAGGGCAGACCAGCGGGCAGTCTTGTTTAGTGAATTCTTCACCTTATTCCTCCATAATGATGCTGGCGGTGGCCATGGGTTCCAGAAAATTCCGGAACAGAAAGCCACCAGGGCAATGCGTGCCACAATACAGACAAGCCCAAGCATAGTAGAAAAAACAAGCTTTTTCCAACACTACCTGACAAAAATTCTAGCTGGGGTCATGTTTTTGTGAGGTTGAACAAAGTTAATACCTCTGGTTAAGTCCATCCGTGTCATTCCGGCGCAGGCCGGAATCCAGAGGCGCCAAGATATTGGATCCCGGCCTACGCCGGGATAGCGGCTTGATTAGAGGCTTCAACAGCCTGCCGTCACCCTAAATTCCAGATTGGAGGGAATATGCCAGAGATAAATGATTTTCTGAAACTGATGGTAAAGAACGAAGCATCGGATCTGTTTTTTTCCGCAGGCACGCCTTTGCACATGAAGGTGGATGGAGTGCTTTCGGTGGTGAAGGACAAGCCCTTGGGGGGGAAGGGCATTGCTACGCTGGCGGACAGCATCATGACTGCCGGGCAGCGCCAGGCGTTTGAAAGTCGGCCGGAAATGAATCTCGGCCTGGAGCTGGATGGTCATGGCCGTTTTCGGGTGAACGTGTTTCGCCAACGGGGCGAGGTGGCGATGGTGATCCGCTATCTGAAGGACAAGATTCCGTCCATCGCCGAGCTGCACCTGCCGCCGGTACTCGAAGAGCTGGTGATGAAGCCGCGGGGCTTGATTCTGGCGGTGGGAGCCACTGGTGCGGGCAAGTCCACCACCCTGGCCTCCATGATCGATTATCGCAACCGGCACAGCCGCAGCCATATTTTGACCGTCGAAGATCCGGTGGAGTATGTGCATCACTACCAAAAGTCCGTGGTCAACCAGCGGGAGGTTGGCCTGGATACGGTCAGCTACGAAGATGCCCTGATGAATGCCATGCGTGAAGCGCCGGATGTGATTCTCATTGGTGAAATCCGCGAGCGCTCCACCATGCAGCACGCCATCGCCTATGCCGAAACCGGACACCTGTGCCTTTCCACCCTGCATGGCAGTAACGCCAGTCATGTGCTGGAGCGGGTTGTGACCTTTTTTCCGAAAGACATGCATGCCCAGCTGTTCATGGATCTGGCGCACAACCTGGTGGCGATTATTTCCCAGCGCCTGGTGCGGGACAAGGGCGGCAAGCGCGTTCCGGCGGTGGAGGTGATGATGATCACGCCGTTGATCCGTGACCTGATCTCCAAGGGCAAGATTGATGAGATCCGCGAGGCCATGGAAAGGAGCAGCGAACCCGGTATGCAGACCTTTGATCAATCCCTGTTTCATTTGTACAAGGAGGAGCGCATCAGCGAAGAGCAGGCCATGGAGTTTGCCGAATCACAAAGCAACCTGGGGCTGCGCATCCGTCTGGGCAAGGGTGGGGTGGAAGACAACGGCGAACTGCAGACCGAGGCCATGGGCAGCTGATACAATTATCCAATGGATGTTTCCACGATACTTGATGGTTTGAACAGCGCCCAGCGCGAGGCGGTTTCCGCACCACCTTGCTCCACCCTGGTGCTGGCCGGGGCGGGTTCCGGCAAGACCCGGGTGCTGGTGCACCGCATTGCCTGGCTGATCCAGGTGGAGGGCATATCCCCCTGGGGGATTCTGGCCGTGACCTTCACCAACAAGGCGGCGAAGGAAATGCGTCAGCGCATCGAGGAGCTGCTGGGCTTTCCCGCCGGGGGCATGTGGGTGGGCACCTTTCACGGCCTGGCCCATCGCCTGCTACGCGCCCATTGGCAAGAGGCCAATCTGCCCAAGGGCTTCCAGATTCTCGATTCGGATGATCAGCTGCGTATGGTCAAGAGGGTGATCCGCGAGCTGAATCTGGATGATGCCAAATGGCCGCCGCGCCAGGCCCAGTGGTTCATCAACGAGCAAAAGGACGAAGGCCGCCGTCCCCAGCATCTGGAAGACGATGGCGACCTGTGGCGGCGG
>JAJRUY010000269.1 GCA_024277555.1 Gammaproteobacteria bacterium
ATCCATCGCATGAAAGGGTTCGATACCCGCCATGGGATCCGACAATACAGGCTTATTCCCAGGCATATCGGTGAATGCCCCGGAAGGCGTGGAGATCCACCTGGTCGTTGCTCAGATCAGGGCCGGTCAAGACCTTGCAAGGCTGTTCCTTGCTGCCAAGATGATCAACAACCATGGTCGCATCGCTGAAATCCTGATTGCGGGTGTAATCATTGACGGTAACCAGCAGGGAACGAATACCGGAACCGGATACGGACTTCACCCCGTTGTCCGAATCTTCAATTGCCATGCAGCTTTCCGGGGGCAGATTCAGCTGCTCCAGTGTCCAGACAAAAATATCCGGAGCCGGTTTTTTGGCCGGCACGATGTCACCGGCAGCGATCACCTCAAACCAGTCTTCGGCATCTTCCGCCAGACTGTTACGCAGCAACGCCGTCACATTGGCCGGGGTGGTGGTAGTGGCAATGGCCAGGCGCACCCCGGCCTCCCTGGCTTCACGCAGCAACCGCTCGACCCCTGGGCGCAAAGGCAAGCCGGGATCAACCATCAGGGCCTTGTAGTGCTCGGTTTTGGCGGCATGCAAGTCGGCAACAAAGGTCTCTAGCTCGCCTTCAGGGCGGAAATCCGGCAAGTGGTGTTTCAGGAAATATTTGATGCGCTCCTTGCCGCCGGTAACCGTCAGCAAATCAGCATAGATTTCAATCGTCCAGTCCCAGTCCAGCCCGGCATCGACAAATGCCTTGTTAAAGGCCACACGATGCCCGTCACGCTCGGTATCTGCCAATGTACCATCTACATCAAAGATCAAGGCTTGAAGCTGTTCCATATTTCATACTCACATGATTGTTGTCAGGGAAGCATAGGATAAAGCATCATGGAGCATTTTTGAGAAGAAATGTTGCCCGAACGCTTCGGGTAAATTGCTGAACAAACCAGCATTTTTCACAATTATTTGAATTTCTCTATCTTGAAAATTTGCTCCAAACGCTCTGGTCTGATACTTTCCCCTACCTGAAAAAAATACCTGAGCAGAACAGCCAAACCAGGATGTACAGACAATCTGGCATGCGCCCAGCTCTATAACCAGCTTTTATGCCAGGTTTCAATGCCTTGCATGCAGCTCGTAGCGCTACCGGCATTCAGGTATATATTTACACCTGAATCTGCGGATTCAGATAAACAATCAAATGACAAGCTGTCAGGTAACTGCCCATGGCGAAAAAGCCTATAAGTACTGATCCCCTTTCCTTCGAACCTTACAAGGTAAAACGGGGTGAAGAATACATGAACGAAAAACAGGAAGCGCATTTCCGTACCATCCTGGAAAAATGGCGCACATCGCTGATGGAAGAGGTGGATCGTACTGTGCATCATATGAAAGACGATGCCGCCAATTTCCCGGATCCCAATGACCGCGCCAGCCAGGAAACAGAATTCAGCATCGAACTGCGCACCCGGGATCGCGAGCGCAAGCTACTGAAAAAAATAAATGAGGCACTGGATGCCATTGATGCCCATGAATATGGCTATTGCGAATCCTGTGGCGCAGAAATTGGCATCCGCCGCCTGGAAGCCCGCCCTACCGCCAACCTCTGCATCGAGTGCAAGACCCTGGAGGAAATCCGGGAAAAGAACTACGGCTGAAAGGAAGCAACTATAGGGCATCCAGAAAAACAGCTGCCAATACAATAGGATAGCTGTTTCTGATGGCCCACACCACTGACTATCGAGGGCGATTCGCCCCTTCTCCCACCGGCTCCCTGCATTTTGGTTCCCTGGTTGCCGCCGTCGCCAGCTATGCAGATACCCTGCAGCACCAGGGCAGCTGGCTGGTGCGCATGGAAGACGTGGATGAAAGCCGCACCGTCAAAGGCAGCGCAGATGAAATTCTGCACACCCTGGAAGCATTTGGCTTTGAATGGGATCAACCGGTTTTGTACCAAAGCCAGCGCAAATCCAGATACCGGGAAATACTCGATCAACTGCAACGACAAAGCCTCGCATATGCCTGTTCCTGTTCCCGCAGAAAAATCGCCCAACAGGCACTCATGGGACTAGAAGGTCTGATTTACCCCGGTACTTGCCGACAAACTACCACAGCCAATCTCTCCAGCAAGGCCGTACGCCTACGCACTGGCATGGAAGAAATCTGCTTTGAAGACCGTATCCACGGCAAACACTGCCAGGTGCTGGAAAAGGATGTCGGCGATTTCATCATCCACCGGACAGATGGCTATACCGCCTATCAACTGGCGGTAGTTGTCGATGACGCCGACCAGGGAATCAACCAGGTAGTGCGTGGAGCAGATCTGCTGCTTTCCACCCCCCGGCAGATCTACCTGCAAAAACTACTGGAATTTCCGCAACCTGCATATACCCATATCCCCTTGGTGACGGATGCCCGGGGGCGAAAACTGAGTAAGCAGGATCGGGCACATCCGGTATCTGCCGATTCCCCTCTCTCCGGCCTGAAATCCGCCTGGAAGTTCCTGCAACAAGCCCCGCTTCCTGCAGGACCAGGCAGCATTCAGGAATTCTGGCAATGGGCCACATCCACCTGGGATATCGCCAGAATCACTACTCCTGCCCGCCCCCAACATGCAGCCACAGAAGCCCTGCCACACCGGCAATAAATGACGTCATTGGCTTGTCTGGCCAATGTGTCAAAGCGGGGAAGAACAACAAGAAAGCATCACGCGAAGGAATGCAAACCGCCTGGCACCCTGCTTATCTCAAGCAAGAGCATCAGACCCGAATAGCACTTGCTTCAGCTGATTCAGCCTCAAAAAACGCAGTTTCCGTCATTCTGGCGTATGCCAGAATCCAGCTGTGATGCAGTTTGTTGAGGATTATGGATCCCGGCATGCGCCGGGATGACAGAGGTTTTGACTTAAGTAAGCGCCATTCGCATCAGACCCCTATATTGATGCCGGGGGTTTCTGCGTGCGTTCTACCTGTTTGAGTTTGATGTGAATTGCCGCTTTGGCCATCAGGTGGGCGCTGATGGGAGCGGTGATAAACAAGAACACCGTAATCAGTATTTCGTGCAGGCTGATATGGTTTGTTTCGAAACTGAAATAAAGCGCCGAGGCAGTCAAAATTGCTCCCACACCGAGGGTGGTTGCTTTGGTCGGACCATGTAAGCGCATGAAAAAGTCGGGCAGTTTATACAGCCCCAGAGAACCCACCAGAATAAAAAATGCGCCTATCAATATCAATGCGGACAAGATCCATTCAAACATCGGTTTTGCCTTTCAAAAGTTTCCTCTGTCTCGTAACAATGAGAAATAACGCGAAGAGGGGGAACGACTTGTGTTCGGGGTATGCCATCATCGGGGCTTATTCCATTATATCGCCACGAAGCAGGTATTTGCTCAAGGCAATAGTGCCAACAAAACCCATTACGGCAATTAACAATGCGGCTTCAAAGTACAAGCTGCTTTCAAAATAAATCCCCGCCAAAATCAGTAGCGCTATTGCATTGATGTAAAGTGTATCAAGCGCCAAAATACGATCGGGCACATCGGGGCCTTTTATCAAACGCACAAAGCTCAACAATACAGCCAGTGCGACCAGGGAAAACGCGATCAACAAGACAGTCTCTAGCACGCTGTAAATACCTCTTTCAAGGGAGCTTCATACCGCTCCTTAATCTGTTTGACCGTCCCGGGGATGTCTTCGATGTGCAGCGCGTGTACCAACAAGCGGGTTCTGTCTTCCGTCAGGTCACATGAGACAGTTCCCGGGGTAAGTGAGATGGTGTTTGCCAGTAAACTGATTCCCAACGGAGTTTGAATGTCCAGGTCCAGATAGAAAAACCCGGGTTTCAGGTCTTTGTTTTTCCCTAAAATAAGTTTTGCCACGGCTATATTGGCAACCAGAATATCCCACAACACAACGCCTATAAATTTTAGCAGGGTCAACGGTGCCTTGATGCGGACTTTTTCCGGCCAAAAACCTGATGTCAGAAAGGGAATCAGAAAGGCCAGAATAAATCCCAGGACAACATGCCCAGCGCCAGTGGTATTGTTCAGCAACAACCAGATGCTCCATAAAACCAGGGTAAGAACAGGATGAGGGAAAAGTTTGTTCAATAGCGTTTTCACTGCTTGTTGGCCTCTGTGACTGCAGGTGCAGAAAGGACTGCCTCGATATAGGCTGAACTGTTAAACAACTGATTGGCGGCTGATTCCGTAAATGTCGTAATCGGCTGGGCAAAGAGTACCAATACCGGGCTGGCCGAGAACAATCCCAATACCGCTATAAAAGCCATGCGATTCAAGGGCTCCCCAGGTGTGGAAGATGGGTGTGGATCTTCTGCCAAGGTACGGTAGAAAATAACAGAACCCGTGCGCGCCATGCTCATGATCATGAGCAAACTGGCCAGCAACACCACCGTGATAATCCATGCAAACCATTCATGCTCCAGAGCGGCACTTAAAACAAG
>JAJRUY010000270.1 GCA_024277555.1 Gammaproteobacteria bacterium
GAAATCAGGGCATCGGTGGCAACAAATGCCAGCATGGTCGCCATATCAGGGCGAATCATGCCAGAACCCTTGCACATGCCGCTAACTGTCACCGTTTGGCCATCAATCTGGAAGCGCCGACTGGCCAGCTTGGGTACGGTATCCGTGGTCATGATAGCGTTGGCAGCGAGGAGCCAGTTGTCTTCCTCCAGGGAGGAAAGCAGGCTGGGCAGAGCACGGGAAAACGGGGCGACAGGAAGATCTTCACCTATAACCCCAGTGGAAAACGGCAGTATTTGGTTGATGGCAACACCAGTGGCCGCCGCCACCAGCTGACAGGTTTCCAGGCAGGCCGCCATCCCCGCCTCACCCGTCCCGGCATTGGCGTTTCCGGAGTTGATCAGCAGGTAACGCGGAGCAGCCTTGCCAAGATGCCGCCTGGCTACCGTTACCGGCGCCGCACAAAATGCGTTGCGGGTGAACACGGCCGCAGCCACGCTGCCTTCCGCCAGTTCCATGAGCGCCAGGTCGTCTCGATCCTGATAGCGGATACCTCCGGCTGCAGCCGCCAGGCGAACACCGGCAACTGGCAAAACCTCAGCGCCCATCGCTACTGGAGCTTGCCGTGGCACTGCTTGTATTTTTTCCCGGAACCACAGGGGCAGGGTTCATTACGACCGATTTTCCGGTCGGGGCGCACATAGGGTTGCTGGGGTTCCCCTCCAGCAGCAGCTTGCGCCTGCGCCTCTTCCGGCAAACCACCGAAGGCTTCGTGTTTGAATTCAAATTCGTTGATCCGGGGTTCGGCTTCCAGAGCCGGCGCATCCGCCAGTTGCATCTTGCTGAGGATCTCTACCACTTCGACCTTGATCGCATCCAGCATCCCGGAAAACAGTTCGAAAGCCTCGCGCTTGAATTCCTGCTTGGGATTCTTGGCCGCATAACCACGCAGATGTATTCCCTGGCGCAGGTAGTCCATGGCCGCCAGGTGTTCCTTCCAGTGGGTATCCAGGGTCTGCAACATCACGGCTTTTTCGATGTAGCGCATCTGCTCTTCGCCAGCAACTGCCACCTTGTCTGCATACGCCTGCTCCAGGGTTTCCAGCAGGCGCTGGCGCAGGGTTTCCTCATGCAGGGAATCGTCTTCATCCAGCCACTGCTGCAGAGGCAGATCCAGGTCAAAATGTTCCTTCAGCGCCTCGGTGAGGCCAGGGATGTCCCACTGCTCTTCGATGCTTTGTGGAGGAATATAGGTATCGATAACGTCATTGAGCACATCTGCACGCAGGCTGGCGATGGTATCGGAAATATCATCCACATCCATGAGTTCGTTGCGCTGCTCATACACCACCTTGCGCTGGTCGTTGGCCACATCATCATATTCCAGCAGCTGCTTGCGAATATCGAAGTTGCGGCCTTCCACCTTGCGCTGGGCGTTTTCGATGGCCTTGTTCACCCAGGGATGTTCGATGGCTTCGCCTTCCTGCATGCCCAGCTTCTGCATCAGCTTGCCCACACGCTCGGAGGCAAAGATGCGCATCAGGCTGTCTTCCAGGGACAGGTAGAAGCGGCTGGAGCCAGGATCACCCTGGCGACCGGAACGACCCCGCAACTGGTTGTCGATGCGGCGGGATTCGTGCCGTTCCGTGCCGATTACCCGCAGGCCGCCCGCTTCGAGTACTTGCTGGTGCCGCAACTTCCAGGCGTCCTGCAATGCCGCGATCTGCTCCTGGGTGGCGTCTGACCCCAGATCCTCGATCTCCACTTCCACATTTCCACCCAGCACGATATCGGTTCCGCGACCGGCCATGTTGGTGGCGATGGTCACCGCGCCAGGCAGACCGGCTTCTGCGACGATGCGCGCTTCGCGTTCATGCTGCTTGGCGTTGAGCACTTCGTGCTTGATTTTTGCCTTGTCCAGCAATTCCGATACCAGCTCGGAAACCTCGATGGAAGCGGTGCCCACCAGCACCGGCTGACCACGTTCCACGCAATCCCGGATGTCTTCGACGATGGCATCGAATTTTTCCTGGGGCGTGAGGTAGACCAAATCCGTCTGGTCATCACGCTGCATGGGCTGGTTGGTGGGAATTACCACTACTTCCAGTCCATAGATCTGCTGAAATTCGAAGGCTTCCGTATCCGCGGTGCCAGTCATGCCGGAAAGCTTGTCGTACAAGCGGAAGAAATTCTGGAAGGTGATGGAAGCCAGGGTCTGGTTTTCCTGCTGGATTTCTACCCCTTCCTTGGCTTCCACGGCCTGATGCAAGCCTTCGGACCAGCGCCGCCCCGGCATGGTGCGCCCGGTAAATTCATCGACGATGATGATCTGGCCGTCACGCACGATGTAATCCACGTTGCGCTGAAAGATCACATGCGCCCGCAACGCGGCCATCACATGATGCATGAGCATGATATTGCCGGTATCGTATAGGCTGGTACTACTATCCAGAAGTCCGGATTCGGTAAGCATGTTCTCTACATGCTCATGCCCTTCGTCGCTGAGGAAGACCTGCTTGCTCTTCTCATCCACGGAATAGTCACCCGGGCCAAAATCCGGCTTGCCTTCTTCGTTGGTAATGGGATCCTGGCGCGTCAGATTGGGGATGATTTCGTTGATCTTGCGATACAGTTCGGAGCTGTCTTCCGCCGGCCCCGAAATGATCAGCGGCGTTCTGGCCTCATCGATAAGGATGGAATCCACCTCATCCACCACCGCATAGTGAATACGCTGCACCCGCTGGGCGGCCTCGAAAGCCATGTTGTCGCGCAGGTAGTCGAAGCCGTATTCATTGTTGGTGCCATAGGTAATATCGCAATCATAGGCTTCCTTGCGGCTGACATTACGCAAAAACCGGTGGCCACTCCCGGCGCCGTCATATTCCGGATCAAAAAGGTAGGAGCTGGTATCCGGCCCGGCGCCGCCGGAGGAATTGATGATTCCGGTACTCATACCAAGAAAATGATACAGCTTGCCCATCCATGCGGCATCCCTGCGCGCCAGATAATCGTTTAC
>JAJRUY010000271.1 GCA_024277555.1 Gammaproteobacteria bacterium
AACAGCCTGCAAGCCGATGAATGACATCGACTTTTGGCTGCTCGAACAATCTGAACGAAAATCTCTCCGGGAAAAATCTGGATTCCGGTGAAACATGCGGGCTAGCCCGGATATTTCACCAGGACACTGAAATAACAACATAAGATACTGTTTTTATTAATCATTACATCTATATTAGCAAAGTGCAATATGTTGCCGGGTGTTTATTAAGTCCGCCCTTGCGCCGATCTTGCTGTCCAGAGATGATATTTCTTCACTCATCAATAGCTTGGGCTATTGATGAGTGAAGAAATTCGCCTCTGAACAACAATCTCGGCACAATCATCGGACTTCCAGGTGAAACATGCGGGCTAGAGAAACCGGCAAACAACCGTTACCAAACTACCCGGTGAGCGTTACCTTTCGTAACAGATCAGATGCACATCCTGACATCAGCATGACGCATTTCCCGCCACACCGCCATCGGCACGGCTGGCGCGCATCTTGCTTTCCTTGTTCCGATGCCACAACGCAAATTGTGGCTATCAGGAAAAAAACAATCTGTCTCCCATTTCAAAACTAGAGAGAGTGAATCCGATGAGCAAACACGCTTCTTACTGGAAAGCGAACCTGCGCCTGGTGTTTGGTTGCCTGGTGGTCTGGTTTCTTGCCTCGTTCGTGTTCGGCATTTTACTTGCTGAGCAGTTGAACAGCATCCGTCTTGGTGGCTATAAACTAGGTTTCTGGTTTTCCCAGCAAGGTTCCATCTACACCTTCGTGGCTCTGACTTTTTTCTACGCCTGGCGTGCAAACAAGCTGGATCACGAGTTCGGCGTCCGCGAAGACTAAGGGGAATCATCAATGGATCTTCAGACACTTACCTATATCGTGGTTGGCGCCACCTTTGCCCTGTATATCGGCATCGCCATCTGGGCTCGCGCCAAGAGCACGAGTGATTTCTACGTTGCCGGCAAGGGCATTCCACCGGTTCTCAATGGCATGGCCACGGCTGCCGACTGGATGTCCGCGGCTTCCTTCATCTCCATGGCTGGCCTCATCGCCTTTTACGGCTACGGCGGCTCTGTGTTCCTGATGGGCTGGACGGGCGGCTATGTGTTGCTGGCCATGTTGCTGGCGCCCTATCTGCGCAAGTACGGCAAGTTCACTGTGCCGGAGTTCATCGGCGACCGCTACTATGGCAAATCAGCGCGCATCCTGGCTGTCATCTGCCTGATCATCGCGTCTATTACCTATGTAATCGGCCAGATGAAAGGTATCGGCGTAGCCTTCTCGCGCTTCCTGGAGACCGAGTATGACACCGGCCTGTATATCGGCATGGGCATCGTGTTCATCTACGCGGTTATGGGCGGCATGAAGGGCATCACCTATACCCAGATCGCCCAGTACTGTGTGTTGATCTTCGCCTATACCGTTCCCGCCGTGTTCATCTCCCTCAACTTGACTGGCAACCCCGCTCCCCAGCTGGGACTGGGTAGCACCATGGCAGATGGCAGCGGCATGTTCTTGTTGGACAAGCTGGATGAAACCTTGAAGGGTCTGGGCTTTGCGGAATACACGACGAATGCGCGACTTAGTACCTTTAATATGTTTGTCTACACTATGTCGCTAATGATCGGTACTGCGGGTCTACCCCACGTTATCATGCGCTTCTTCACCGTGCCTCGCGTACGTGACGCCCGCGCCTCTGCCGGCTGGGCGCTGGTATTCATTGCATTGCTGTACACCGTTGCCCCTGCCGTTGGCGCCATGGCTCGTATGAATATCATGGATACCATCCAGCCCGCTCCAGGGGAAAGCCTCTCCTATGCCGAACGTCCTCAGTGGTTTAAAAACTGGGAAAAAACCGGTCTTTTAAAATTTGAAGACAAAAATGGCGATGGTCGTATTCAATACTATAACGACAAAAATCCAGACTTTGCAGCAACAGCCGAATCTTATGGCTGGAAAGGCAACGAAATGGTCAAAGTTGACCGTGACATCATGGTGCTGGCCAACCCGGAAATTGCCAAGCTCCCCAACTGGGTGGTTGCCTTGGTGGTTGCTGGTGGTCTGGCAGCCGCGCTGTCCACGGCAGCAGGCCTGCTTCTGGCAATATCATCGTCCATATCCCATGATTTGCTGAAAGGGGTGTTCACACCCAACATTTCAGAAAAATCAGAACTCATGGCCAGCCGCGTCGCCATGGCGGGAGCTATTGCGGCTGCGGGGTATCTGGGGTTGCATCCGCCGGACTTTGCAGCAGGGACGGTGGCCCTGGCCTTTGGCCTGGCGGCATCGTCCATTTTCCCCGCACTGATGATGGGCATCTTCTCCAAGAGGATGAACAAGCAAGGTGCCATGGCGGGAATGCTGGTAGGTATCGGCATCACCCTGTTCTATGTATTTCAGCACAAGGGTATTTTCTTCATTGCTGAGTGGAAATATCTGCAGAGCTGGGGCAGCAACTGGTTCCTGGGCATTGAACCCAATGCCTTTGGTGCCATCGGGGCCGTGTTCAACTTTGCCGTTGCATTCCTGGTAAGCAGAGTGACTGCACCGCCTCCGGAACATATCCGGCACATGGTTGAGGACATTCGTGTTCCAGCCGGCGCCGGGGATGCAACCGGACATTGATGGTGTTGTAAGCTGTACGGAAAAAGGCTCCGCCAAGGAGCCTTTTTCTTTTCATTACTGAAGGGCACCTCGAAAAATACAGATTTCGTCACTCCGGCGAAAGCCAGAGTCCAGACAAATCAATATGTTGTGGATACCGGTCTCGACTCTGGCATCCTGCTTCGCTCTACATCCTCCATCCTTGGAGTCGTGCGCCGGTATGACAATTATTCGAGGCACCCTGAAATATTTGCGGTCAGTCATTTTTTACTATAAGAAGTGACTAATCAGAAATTTTTCTGGAAGTCAGTGCATCAATTCATATGAAATTGCTCAAACGTTTCTACCAATCCGGCCGTCATGTAAAGTTGGCAGTCATCCTTGCTCCGTTACTGGCCATCGGAGGGTATATTCTTACGGGGATTTATCTTGACGAAAAAATCGAGGAGCAGCCCGGCATCACCAAGGCCTTGATGCTGCAGCCGGATTGTCATCTGCTGACCGGCGTGTGCGAACTGCTGCACCGGGAAATTGCCGCCAATATTGCCATTGAAGAAAAACAGGGCAAGCAGCTTGTATACCTTGCCAGCAGCGTACCCCTTAAAGGTATATTGCTGTCTGTAGGCGATGGCGAACCCGCCTCCATGCTCAGTCGCGGCACCGCAAAGCGCTGGGTACTGGAGCTGCAGCAGCCCGTTACAGAAAATACCGTTATCCGTCTGGCAATCGCGGGAGGCAAAAACCGGTTTTTCGCTGAAATTCCCGCTATCAGGTAATTCGAGTAAAACATGGAAATCGAACTACAGGAAATTCGAGACTTCATTGCAGCCATTCCGCCTTTCGACCGGCTGCCGGAAAATGTTCTGGATATCCTCACCTCCGCATTATCGATTCAGTATGTGCGGCGCGGCGGAAACATCCCAATAGAAAAGGACTCAGCACCTACCTTGCATATACTGCGCCAGGGAGCTATCGCCCTATACTCCGGCAAGGACAATCTCATGGGGATGCTCGGTGAAGGCGATGTCTGCACCAGCTTTTGCGCCGCTGAAGTAATGCCGGATTTTTATGTGAAGGCAACCGAAGACACTTTGCTGTACAGCATTCCCTGTGACAAATTGTCCCGGTTAGTGGAAGACGATCAGTCGGTGCTGCATTTTATTCGCCATTCCGCGGCGCAGCGACTCAAAGAAGCCGTATCCAACATGCAGGAGCAGAGCAGCTCCAACCTGTTGCATACCTACGCCGGCGACATTTGCCGGGGCGAACTGATTACTGCGACTCCAGACACATCCATTCAAGACGGCGCCCGCCTGATGACGGAACACGGAGTTTCTTCCCTGATCCTGATGCAGGACAACGATCCTGTTGGCCTGATTACGGATCGGGACATTCGGCAGCGCTGCGTGGCAACCGGGCTTGGTGTCGATACCCCCATGGCAGAAATCATGACCGGCAACATCATCAGTCTGGGTGCCAGCGAAAGCCTGTTTGACGCCCTGCTGCTGATGACCCACAAACAGGTGCATCATTTGCCGGTGTTTGATGACAGCGGACTCAAAGGCATCATCACCACCACCGACATCATGCGCCAGGAGGGACTCAGCACCGTACATCTGACTGGCACCATCCGCAAGGCCGAATCGCTGCAAGCCCTCATCGAGGCAAGCAAGATGCTGCCGCGCATCCAGTTGCAACTCACCACCATGGGCGCTGATCTGCGCCATGTGGGCTATGCGGTTACCGCCGTTACCGGAGCCATCACCCGGCGCCTGATTGAGCTGGCGGAAGCCGATCTGGGCACCGCTCCCGTACCCTGGGCCTGGATCGCAGCAGGCTCCCAGGCGCGCCGGGAGCAGACCTGCCATTCGGACCAGGACAATGGCCTGATCATTTCCGACAAAATGCAGCCCGGCGATGACGCATGGTTTGCATCCATGGCCAAATATGTCAACGACGGACTGAACGCATGCGGCTACATTTATTGTCCTGGCGATATCATGGCCAGCAACCCCAAATGGCGGCAGCCGGCCACTGTCTGGCAAGGATATTTCGAACAATGGATCGAACAACCAGAACCCATGGCACTAATGCTTTCCAGCATTTTTTTCGACTTGCGGGTAATACACGGCAAGGAAAAGCTGTTAAATAGAATCCGTGAGAATATACTGCGAAAGGCGCCCAAAAATCAGTTGTTCCTGGCACATATGACGCGCAACTCCCTGACACATCGGCCACCGCTTGGTTTCTTCCGTGATTTCGTACTGGTCCACGATGGGCAGCATGACGACACCCTGGATCTGAAACACTCTGGCCTGGTGCCCATTATCGACATGGCGCGCATCTATTCTCTGGCGGAAGGACTGAAAGAGATCAGCACCGAGGATCGCCTGCGCGCCGCAGCCGGCACTCCATCATTGAGCAAAGGCGGTTCCGCCAATCTGCTGGATGCCTTTGAATTCATCAGCAATCTGCGCCTGGAGCACCAGGCCACACAAATCCGCGAGGGGGAAAGCCCGGACAATTTCATGTCCCCCAAACAGCTATCGAAGCTGGAGCGTGAGCATCTCAAGGACGCCTTCAAAGTGGTGCAGACCATGCAGGCCACCCTGGAAATGCGCTATCAAACCGACCGAATCTGATGCTGAATTGGCCGTTCAATCTGGAAGGCAAGCGCAGACGCCTGCTGAACAAGGCTCCCGCCGGCCCCCTCAGGGACTATCTGGAGCAGCCTTTTCCGGACAGGAACAGCTGCATAAGCGATGCCGCGCTATTGGCCATGGATTTTGAGACATCCGGCCTGGACACGAAAAAAGACCATCTGCTCAGCGTCGGCCATGTGGAGCTGCAACACAACAGAATACTGCTGGATACAGCCCACCACCAGATCATACGCAGCACACGCGACATAAGCGGTGGCAATGTGGGCATTCACCACATTACCCATGACCGGACGGCCCTGGGGCAGGCCCTGCCCCAAGTTGTGGAATCCATATTGCAACAACTGCGAGGAAAGGTGCTGCTGGCCCACCATGCAGCGGTAGAAATCGGTTTTCTACAACAAGCATGCACAAACATCTATGGAATGGCTCCTGTCATTCCCGCAATCGACACCATGCAACTGGCTCGGCAACGCCTGGAACGCCGTCAGCAACCCTGCAAGCCCAATCAGTTGCGCCTGTTCAACCTGCGCAAGCAATATGGACTACCCGCATATCAGGCCCACAACGCACTCATGGATGCCATTGCCACTGCAGAACTTTTCCTGGCTCAACTGGCCCATGGCAACTACCGGAAGCCTCCACCCTTGAAGTATTTTCTCCTGCGCCCTTGACCTATGCCCGGGAGTGGAATAAAACGAATCAACCAAACAATGGAGATTATCATGTCAAAAGATATCATCTACCCTGTTCCGGAATCCTTTGCCTCCCAGGCAAACATTAGCGCCGAAGAATATGAAAAAGACTACCAGCGCTCAGTAGAAAACCCGGAGGACTACTGGGCCGAGCAGGCCACCAAATACCTTCACTGGTTCAAGGGATGGGACAGTATTCTGGACTGGAGCTTCATGGAAGACGACCTGCACATCGAATGGTTCAAGGGCGGCAAGCTGAATGTGTCATGGAACTGCCTGGACCGTCATCTGCACACCCGCGGCGACCAGACCGCCATTCTCTGGGAGGGTGACGATCCCAACGAAGACAAGAAGATCAGCTACCGGGAACTACATGCGGATGTCAACAAGTTCGCCAACGTGCTCAAGAACAGGGGCGTAAAGAAAGGCGACCGGGTATCCATCTACATGCCCATGATTCCAGAAGCCGTGGTGGCCATGCTTGCCTGCACCCGCATCGGCGCCGTGCATTCCATCGTCTTCAGCGCCTTCTCTCCGGACGCCCTGAAGAACCGTATTCTTGATTCCGACTGCCAGGTGCTGATCACCGCCGACCAGTCCATCCGCGGCGGCAAGCGTTTGCCCCTGAAAGCCAACGCAGACAAGGCTCTGGACAACTGCCCCAATGTACACACTTCCGTGGTGGTGCAGCGCGGCGGCGACCCCGTGGACTGGACCGAAGGCCGTGATCTCTGGTACCACGAAGCCATGGCGGACGCAGATCCCGTATGCGAACCGGAACAGATGGACGCGGAAGACCCGCTGTTCATCCTCTACACTTCCGGCTCCACTGGCAAACCCAAGGGAGTACTGCACACCACCGGCGGCTATCTGCTGCAGGCGGCCATGACCCACAAGCTGGTGTTCGACTACAAGGACAACGAGGTGTACTGGTGCACCGCCGACATCGGCTGGGTCACTGGCCACAGCTATATCGTTTATGGCCCCCTGACCAATGGCGCCACCAGCCTCATGTTCGAAGGCATTCCCACCTACCCCAGCGCCAACCGCTTCTGGCAGGTCTGTGACAAACATCAGGTGTCCATTTTCTACACCGCCCCGACTGCGATACGCGCATTGATGGCCCAGGGCGAAGACATAGTCAGGGAAACCTCGCGCAGCAGCCTGCGCCTGCTGGGTACCGTGGGCGAACCCATCAACCCGGAAGCCTGGGAATGGTATTACCGGGTGATCGGGGAGGAACGCTGCCCCATCGTCGATACCTGGTGGCAGACCGAAACCGGTGCCCACATGCTCACCCCTCTCCCTGGAGTCACACCCCTGAAGCCGGGTTCGGCCTGCATTCCCTTCTTCGGTGTTCAACCTGTGTTGCTGGACGATGAAGGAAAAGAGGTCGAGGGCAACCCGGCCACCGGCAACCTGGCCATCAAAGCGCCATGGCCTTCCATGATGCGTACCCTGTATGGCGATCACAAGCGCTTCTACGAGACCTATTTCCAGATGTATCCGGGCTACTACTTCACCGGCGACGGCGCCCGCCGCGATGCGGACGGCTATTACTGGATCACCGGCCGCGTAGACGATGTGCTGAATGTATCCGGCCACCGCCTGGGCACGGCAGAAATCGAATCCGCCCTGGTGCTGCATCCCAAGGTCGCCGAAGCCGCAGTGGTTGGCTATCCCCACGAGATCACCGGCCAGGGCATCTATGCCTATGTCACCCTCATGAGTGGCGAGGAATATAAGGATGAGCTGAAAGACGAGCTGGTGGCCCTGGTAAGAAAGGAGATCGGCCCCATTGCCAAGATCAATATCATCCAGTGGGCGCCGGGGCTGCCCAAGACCCGCTCCGGCAAGATCATGCGCCGCATTTTGCGCAAGATCGCCGCCAACGAGATCGACAGTCTGGGTGACACCTCTACCCTGGCCGATCCTTCGGTGGTGGATGATTTGATTGCAAACCGGCTCAATCGATAGCTCACGGCAAGCCCCCTTGAGAAAGGGGGCTGCCAGCATTCATCACTCCGGCGAAAGCCGGAATCCGGAAAAATCATCACCAAGGATCCCGGCCTGCACCGGGACGGCAAGAGCAGCAAGGCTGCCCACACAACACAGAGAGACCCGCCATGCCGGAACAAATCATTTGGTTCGAAGACCTCTCCATGGACAGCCTGTCCATGGTGGGTGGCAAAAATGCCTCCCTGGGAGAAATGATCCGCAACCTGTCAGAAGCCGGTGTGCGGGTTCCTGGCGGCTTTGCCACCACAGCTCAGGCATTCCGTGAATTTCTTGATCACAACAAACTCAGGGAACGCATTGCCTCCCTGCTGCAAGAACTGGATGTTGGCGATGTGGTTGCACTGGCCGCCGCCGGCAAAACCATACGCCAATGGGTGGTGGATTCACCCCTGCCGGAAGCACTGGAGAAATCTGTCACCAGCGCCTATAAGAAAATGTACATCAACGGCAAACCTCCAGCGGTAGCGGTACGCTCTTCCGCCACAGCAGAAGATCTGCCTGATGCCTCTTTTGCCGGGCAGCAGGAAACCTACCTGAATGTGGTTGGACTGGAGAACATACTGCATTATATCCGCGAGGTTTTTGCTTCCCTGTACAATGATCGCGCCATTGCCTACCGGGTGCACCAGGGCTTCGATCATGGCCAGGTAGCCCTTTCCGCCGGCATTCAGCGCATGGTGCGTTCTGACATTGGTTCCGCCGGGGTAATATTCACCCTGGACACGGAATCCGGCTTCCGGGATGTAGTGTTCATTACCAGCAGCTATGGTCTGGGAGAGACCATAGTTCAGGGTTCGGTGAATCCGGACGAGTTCTATGTCCACAAAAACGCCCTTTCTGCCGGGAAACCCGCCATATTGCGCCGCACTCTGGGCAGCAAGGCCATCAAGATGATCTATGGCCCAGACCCGCAGCACCCGGTAAAAACCGTGGATGTGCCTGCGGATGAACAGCAGCGCTTTTCCCTGAGTGATGCACAGGTTCAAGAGCTGGCCCGTTATGCCATCATCATCGAAAATCACTACCAGCGCCCCATGGACATCGAATGGGCATTGGATGGCGAAGACGGCAAACTCTATATTCTTCAGGCGCGGCCGGAGACCGTGGAAAGCCGTACCGACGCCGGACTGGAAACCTATGAGTTGAAAGAAACCGGCCCCCTGCTCTGTCAGGGACGCGCCATCGGCCAGCGCATTGGCTCGGGCACAGCAAGAATTATCCAGCACGCCTCGGAAATGCAACGGGTACGCCCTGGCGATGTGCTGATTACCGATATGACCGATCCCGATTGGGAGCCGATCATGAAACGCGCCGCGGCCATCGTCACAAATCGTGGCGGGCGCACCTGCCATGCCGCCATCATCGCCCGTGAAATGGGCATTCCCGCCGTGGTCGGCTGTGGTGACGCCACGGATAAAATTCCGGAAGGCCAGCCGGTTACGGTTTCCTGCGCCGAAGGCGACGAAGGCTTCATCTATGCCGGCCTGTTGCAGTTCGAAATCAAGCACACGGATACCGGCAACATGCCGGAACTTCCGATGAAGATCATGATGAACGTCGCCGCTCCTTCCCGGGCATTCGGCTTCTCCCGCATTCCCAATCATGGCGTGGGGCTGGCTCGCCTGGAGTTCATCATCAACAATACCATCGGTATTCATCCCAAAGCCCTGCTGGAGTTTGAGCAGCAACCTGCTGAAATACAGCAGCAGATACGCAACCGCATTGCCGGCTACCCCGACCCACGCAGCTTTTATGTGGAAAAGCTGGTGGAAGGCATCGCTACCCTGGCCGCAGCATTTATAGACAAACCAGTGATCGTGCGCCTGTCGGATTTCAAGTCCAACGAATATGCGAATCTTCTGGGCGGCAGGGCTTACGAGCCGGAAGAAGAAAACCCCATGCTGGGCTTCCGCGGTGTTTCCCGCTATCTGTCAGAGGAGTTTCGTCCCTGTTTTGAACTGGAATGTGAAGCCCTGCGCCGGGTACGCGATGTGATGGGTTTTTCCAATGTGGAAGTCATGGTGCCATTCGTCCGCACCCTGGAGGAAGCCGAGCAAATCGTTTCCCTGCTGGCGGAAAACGGGTTGGTGCGGGGAAACAACGGGCTGCGGCTAATTATGATGTGCGAAATCCCCTCCAACGCATTGCTTGCCGAAGATTTCCTGCGATTTTTTGATGGCTTTTCCATCGGCTCCAACGACCTGACCCAGCTCACCCTGGGCTTGGATCGCGACTCAGCATTGGTCGCAAACAGGTTTAACGAACGCAACCCTGCGGTAAAACTACTACTGAAAATGGCTATCGACACCTGTCGCAAACAGAACAAATATATAGGCATCTGTGGCCAGGGGCCATCAGATTATCCGGAACTGGCAGAGTGGCTGTTCGCCCAGGGCATCGGCAGCATCTCCCTCAATCCGGACACGGTGCTGCAAACCTGGCTGCATCTGGCGGATGAGCGGTGAGCACGCGGGTATTCATCCTCTCGGATCACACCGGCATTACCGCTGGCTCTATCGCGCGGGCGCTGCTGGCGCAGTTTCCGGATCAGGACTTTGCACTGGAGGAACACCCTTTTCTGGATAACATGGAAAAGGTATCGGCCATCGCAGACCAGATCGAATCCCTGGTGCAATCGGGCAGCCCCCCGCTGGTATTCAGCTCCATCGTCGACAGGGATTCCCGCACTTTACTGGGCGAAAAATCTGGCTGGCATTTGTTCGACATCTTCCAGGCATTCACTCCCGGCCTGAAGAAATTTCTGGGTACGGCTGCATCACCGGTTGCCGGACATTTGCATGGCATCGGCAACACGGCGCTATACTCCGAGCGTATTCAGGCGCTGGACTATGCCATGCTCCATGATGACGGCAGCATCACCCGGAACTATGCACAGGCAGATGTTATTCTCATCGGCGTATCCCGTAGCGGAAAAACCCCCACCTGCATGTATCTGGCACTGCACAATGGCTTGCAGGCCGCCAACTATCCACTGGTGGATGAGGATCTGGAAACAACCCGGCTCCCGGCGATACTCAGAGATCACCTGGACAAGCTGGTCGCCCTGACCATCGAACCGGAACAGCTGCACCGCATCCGTCAGCAACGCCGTCAGGGCAGCCGTTACTCCTCTCTGGAACAATGCCAGTGGGAAGTCCATCAGGCGGAAACCCTGTTTCGCAAATACCGCATTCCGGTCATTGATACCACTGCCATCTCCATCGAGGAAATCGCCATGCGCATTACCACCGAAATAATGCAAGATACAAAATAAGCTCGAGAAGTCTTGGTGCAGTTGAGCGTTTCCCGGAGATAAAAAAATCCCCGCCCAGCATCTGGCCAGGCAGGGATTTTTTACTTGCGCTACAGCGTCCGTTACAGCACCATGCCCCAGGAGATGCCGATGGAGTTCTGGTACATCTTGATATCGGCTTCGCCGCCACCAAAATCCGGCGGTATGGAAGCAGAACCCTTCA
>JAJRUY010000272.1 GCA_024277555.1 Gammaproteobacteria bacterium
AATGCTGCAATCGGCAGCAAAACCGTGCCCAATGATTCCACCGGCTTGCTCAGGGCGGCGAGCAGATAAAGCAGGGATATAACCCAGGCGGCAAAGGACACTGCATTGAAAAAACTGAAGTTGACGCCGTGCATGGTGTGCAGGAGCAAATACAGGAGATAGGCGTGTAGCAACAGCGCCGCAAAGCCCAGCACCAGACCCAGGGATTTTGGTGGACGCTTGAGGATATTGGTGCGAAACAGGCGCACAGTAAAGACAGCACCACTGAGAACATACAGGGCTACAGCGGCAATCATGATCAGGGTATTTTCCATGGGGTGAAATGATGGCATATCACGCCACATACCGAAAGACCCCCATACCCGATATAATCAGAAGCATTACTGGTAATACTGGATCGAAACAACATGTTCGACAATCTTTCTGATCGCCTTGGCAAAGTGGTGCAAAACCTGCGGGGACGGGGACGCATCACCGAAGACAACATCAAAGACACCATGCGCGAGGTGCGTATGGCATTGCTGGAGGCAGATGTCGCCTTGCCAGTAGTAAAAGAGATTATCAACGATGTGCGGGAAAAGGCTCTGGGCGAAGATGTGCTGAAAAGCCTTACGCCAGGGCAGGCTCTGATCAAGATCGTCAATGATGAACTGGTCAAGGTCATGGGCGAATCCAATGAAGAGCTGGATCTTCGCGCCCAGCCGCCCGCAGTTATTCTCATGGCAGGTTTGCAGGGGTCAGGTAAAACCACCAGCACCGGCAAGCTTGCGCGCTTCCTCAGGGAACGGGAAAAGAAAAAGGTCATGGTAGTCAGCACCGACGTGTATCGCCCGGCGGCTATCGATCAGCTGCGGACATTGGCGACAGAGGTGGGAGTGGAGTTCTTCCCCAGTGATCCGGGGCAAAAACCCGCATCCATTGCCAAAGCGGCTCTGAAAGCGGCAAAGAATGCGCATATGGATGTGCTTATCGTGGATACCGCAGGACGCCTCCACATCGATGAAGAAATGATGTCGGAAATCAAGGCCTTGCACAAGACCGTCAGCCCGGTGGAAACCCTGTTCGTGGTGGATTCCATGACCGGTCAGGATGCGGCCAATACCGCCAAAGCCTTTAATGAAGCGCTGCCGCTTACCGGTGTTATCCTGACCAAAACCGATGGTGATGCCCGGGGCGGCGCGGCGCTTTCCATTCGCAAAATCACCGGCAAACCGATCAAATTCCTCGGGGTTGGTGAAAAAACCACCGCCCTGGAGGCCTTTCACCCCGAGCGTGTCGCCTCACGCATTCTCGGCATGGGGGATGTGGTTTCCCTGGTGGAAGAAATCAGCCAGAAGGTGGATCAGGAAAAAGCCGCCAAACTGGCAAAAAAAATCCAAAAAGGCCAAGGTTTTACCCTGAATGATTTCAAGGAACAAATGGAGCAGATGGCCAACATGGGTGGTGTCATGGGCATGATGGACAAGCTGCCAGGCATGGGACAAATGCCGGATGCAGTCAAGGCCCAGGCAGGCGACAAAGAGATAAAAAAACTCATTGCCATCATCAACTCCATGACCTCCCAGGAACGCGAATTCCCCAATGTCATCAAAGGCGCGCGCAAGCGCCGCATTGCCAAGGGATCCGGTACTCAGGTGCAGGACATCAACCGCATGATGAAACAATTCCTGCAAATGCAGAAAATGATGAAAAAAATGAAAGGTGGCGGCATGGCGAAAATGATGCGGGGCATGAAGGGAAAACTTCCCGGCGGCGGCATGCCGGGTGGTGGGGGATTTCCTTTTTAGCCCGCATGTTTCACCGGAATCCAATAATTCAGGCCTTCAATCACCTGCCTCGATCAATTTGTCAATGATGCCGGCGAGCGCCTGATTGAATGCATCAGGTTTCACCTGTGCAATAAAATGCCCAACACCAGGCACCATGACGATGTGGGGGTTGGGCAGCTGCTCCTTGCTCGCAGGCGCCGCATTGATGTTATAGAGAATGTCGGAAAAATGCTGCAGGTCTACAGGAGCCTGGCGGGTATTCCAGTTGAAAAGTTCACGCATGGCGCTGACTCCGACTTCGGGGTCAGCGGCTGAAAATTTGCTGACGATTGCCTCAACAACGACAGGATCAGCTTCTGCTGTAAACATGGAGCGCAGCATTTTATCACTGGTGTTGCGAAAATCATCCGCAAATGGCTTTACGAATGCATCAACTTCTTCCTGGCTGGCCGGATATTCAAAGGACGTTTGGAAAGTATCGACACCCACGATCCCGATTACGCGATCTCCCAGTTGCTTTGCGGCTTCAACTGCTACCGGCCCGCCCATGGAGTGCCCCACAAGAATAACTTTGCGGACGCCAACTTGGTCTACAACCGCTGCAACATCTCCACCAAAGGCCCGCATGGTGTAGTGCTGTCGGCGGCTGCCCGACTCACCGTGACCGGCCAGATCCAGCCAGACGACCTTGTAGCGTTCAGAGAAATATTCGATCTGCGCGTTCCAGAAAGTATGGTTGCAGGTCCAGCAATGAACAAAGACGATTGTCGGCTCACCCTGCCCTTGCGTGCCATACACTATCGGGCTGCCGTCCGCCGATTCGACGACTCCCGTAGTCTGTTGTTCCACCGGGGGTGTTGTGGAGGCGCATCCGGCCAGCACAAGCATAATCATCCCGGCAGCTGATTTGCAAAAACAAGCCGTTTTCATGAGAAAATAAACTCCATTGTCAGGGTTGTTGCGGCCTCCTTGCACCAAAGCACGCTATCCACCATCATCATCCGCTCATGCTGCTGTTTCATTCATTCTTTGCACAATGGGAACGGAGAAATCATACGAGCCGAAGCAGCCGGTCAGCGCGTCGCACAAGCGCCCATATTCCTATTTATCAAAATAGGCAATCAGAGACAGGGTGGCTCCCTGGGGGTCGCAAATCACGCAAAACCTTCCGACATCCGGAATATCGCGTGGCGGCAGTATGACTTTGCCACCCAGCTTTTCCGCTTGCGCCGCGCTGAGCTCCACATCATCCACTGTGACATAGGCGCCCCATGCGGGTGGCATGTCCCCTGCTTCGGGAGGCATCCCCATGATGCCCGCCATCTCCTTGTCGCCAGTCTTGGCTATGGTATATCCCATATCATTGGTTTGCATATCCTCCATCTTCCAGCCAAACAGGCTGCTGTAAAAGGATTTTGCCGCATCCACGTCTGTGGTCATCAGCTCGTTCCAGCTGAAGGCGCCATGTTGTTTCATCGGATCGGTCATTGTCCTGTCTCCTGTTCCATGTAAAGGGCAAACAAACTATAGGGGACCTCGAAAAATCGTCATTCCGGCGGAAGCCGGAATCCATAACTTGCTGATTTATCTGGATCCCGGCTTTCGCCGGGGTGACGATTTTTCAAGATGCCCTATACCCTACTCCTCCTGACAGCCAGCTGTCAGGAATAATTTTCCAGAGCCTGTTATCGTTTGCCTTGGTAATTCAGCGACCTGATACCAAAAGGGTTCAGCTGCTGGGAGCTATCAATTGAAACGGTACCGCAGGTGCTGCTGCTCGGGGTGATAGTAGCGCATCATACGTTTCGCAAGGCGGCGCAGGCGTTGTTCCCGGTTCGATGCAGAAGGATGGGTACTGAGGAATTCCGGGGGTGTGGCCTTGTTCGCCTGCCCCATTTTGTGCCACAGGCTTGCCGCTGCATAGGGGTCGTACCCGGCCTTGGCAGCGATTTCGATACCGATGCGGTCTGCCTCTTCCTCCGCGGCGCGGCTGTATGGCAGGGAGATGGCGACAGTGGCAGCAAGGGCGGCTCCGGTAAGCGCCGCAGTGCGGTATCTGCTGTCTTTCAGTGCCGTGGCAGAGAGTACTGCCAGGCCCATCTGTGAAGCCATGGCCACGGACATCTGTTCCGCCACATGATTGGCCAGGGCATGGCTGATTTCATGTGCGATGACCTGAGCCAGTTCGTCATCCGTGGGGCGGATCTTATTGATCAACCCGGTATACACTGCCATTTTTCCACCGGCCATGCACCAGGCGTTGGCCGTTTCCGGCTCGTCGATCAGGGCAATTTGCCAATCCCAGCCCCGTGATTCGGGATACATCTTTTCCGCCTCGAAGATCAGGCGTCCGGCGATGTTCTTTATCCGTGCAAACATGCGGGGATGGTTGTTGAGCTTTCCCGCCTCGGCGTATTCTTTGAGTTTTTCCGGATAGGCGGTGGTAGACGCCTGCACCGCCTGATCGGGGCTCACCAGCATCAACTGGGATCTCCCCGTGGGACTGGTGGCACAGGCAGCCAGGAACACGGCTGCAACAATCAGGAATATGGTGGAGCGAAGCATGGCTGGCGGTAACAAATCAGGGTAATGGCAAGAATGGATTTGTTATTATACTAACAAACAATAACAAAGCCTCATTCAGAATGAACCAAGGGCTCCGGACAGTGCAACCACCCAACCGCCAACAGAAGGTATTTTCTTGAACAATCCTGCTTCCACCAGCCGCTGGCAAAACTATATGCACCTCATGCGCCTGGACAAGCCCATCGGTATTTTGTTGTTGCTTTGGCCTACCTTGTGGGCGTTGTGGATTGCCGCCGAAGGACATCCCCGCCCCTGGCTGGTTGGTGTGTTTGTTGCCGGCGTGGTGCTGATGCGCTCTGCGGGATGTGTAATCAATGATTATGCTGACCGTAAAATCGACAGCCATGTAAAACGCACCGCCCAGCGTCCCCTGACCGCGGGGCTTGTCAGCAAAAAGGAAGCATTGATACTTTTTGCTGCTTTGGTAACGCTTGCATTCCTGCTGGTGCTCACGCTGAATCCCCTTACCATCAGCCTGTCTGTAGTGGGCGCCTTTCTCGCCATCAGCTATCCCTTTACCAAGCGCTTCACCCATCTGCCCCAGGCATATCTGGGAGCAGCTTTCGGCTGGGCCATACCCATGGTGTTTGCCGCCCAGACCAATGCCGTAGATACCCGCTCCTGGTGGCTGTTCGCGGCAGTGCTGGTGTGGGCGCTGATCTACGACACCATGTATGCCATGGTGGATCGGGACGATGACCTGAAAATCGGCGTCAAATCCACAGCCATTCTGTTCGGCCGCTACGACCGTCTCATCATTGGCCTGCTGCAGGTGATTTTTATGGGATTGCTGTTTGGTGTTGGCTGGTCCTTTGGCCTGGGGGGCTACTATTATGCCGCTCTGGCGGCAGCCGCAGCATTGATGCTCTATCATCAATGGTTGATCCGTGACCGGCAGCGTGAGTATTGTTTCAAGGCTTTCCTGCACAACCACTGGATCGGCGTGGTGATTTTTGCCGGCATACTTGTCAATTATTACCTGTGATGGAAAACACTAGCCTGCTGGAATCCGATGCGTGCTTTCTCTGGCATCCCTACTCTGCCATGAATGGACGAGCTCGCGTATTCCCTGTTGCTTCCGCCCGGGGGGTGCGCCTGAAGCTTGCGAACGGTGAAGAACTCATTGATGGCATGTCCTCCTGGTGGTGCGCCATTCATGGTTACAACCATCCGCTGTTGAATGCCGCTATCGATTCCCAATTGCAGGACATGAGCCATGTGATGTTTGGCGGGCTGACCCATGCACCTGCCGTGACCCTCGCCGAGCAACTGGTAAAGCTGACACCGGAACATCTGGAGAACGTCTTTTTCAGCGATTCCGGCTCGGTAGCCGTGGAAGTGGCAATGAAAATGGCGATCCAGTACTGGCACGCCAAAGGGCAGTCACGACAGCGTTTTCTCAGCCTGTGCAATGGTTATCATGGGGATACTTTTGGGGCGATGTCGGTATGTGACCCTGTCACCGGAATGCATCGTTTGTTCTCCGGCATTCTGCCTTCCCAGCTGTTTGCTCCTGCGCCACAACCTGGTTTCGGTGAGCCATGCCGGGAAGAACACATCCGGGAATTCAGAAACCTTATGGCAAACCATGCCCATGAGATTGCGGCAGTGATTGTTGAACCCGTGGTTCAAGGAGCGGGGGGAATGCGCTTTTATTCCGCAGATTATCTGCAGCAGGTGCGCAGCCTTTGTGACGAATATGAGGTGCTGCTGATTGCCGATGAAATAGCCACTGGCTTTGGCCGCACCGGAAAACTGTTTGCCTGTGAATGGGCGGATATCAGCCCGGATATTCTGTGCCTGGGAAAGGCGCTGACCGGCGGCTATCTGACCCTGGCAGCCACCCTGACCACCAAAGCCATCGGCCACACCATCAGCAACAACCCTCCCGGCATATTCATGCATGGCCCTACCTTTATGGCCAACCCCCTGGCCTGTGCGGTAGCCAATGCCAGCATCGAGCTGTTGCTGGAAAGCCCCTGGCAACAACGGGTCGAGCAGATCGCACAAGGACTGGAACAAGGGCTGGCTCCTTGCCGGAAGCTGCCAGGCGTTGCTGAAGTGCGGGTACTGGGCGCCATTGGCGTGGTGGAGCTCAAGCAGGCAGTGGATATGAATGCCATCCAGCCTGCATTTGTCGAGGCCGGGGTATGGGTGCGCCCTTTTGGCAAGCTGGTGTACCTGATGCCTGCCTTCATCATGGAGGAAGAGGATCTGGCGCAGCTGTGCGCGGCCGTGGTCAAGGTGGTTGCAGCACACACATGAATCCCAGCATCGCCATAACTGCCGAGCCCGGGTTTGAGGATCAGGCCAGGAAACTGGCGCAACGGCTGGGGCTGGAATTTGCTGATAGCCATGCACCTGAATACTCTTTCCTGCTGCAGCTCACCCAGGATCGCCTGCAGTTGCAACAAACCGGCAACAAGGCGCCGGGGCCAATCTATGTGGAGTTCGCCCAAGGCAAGGCGGCTCACCGGCGGCGTCAGGGAGAAGGGCGCAAGACACCTCTCGCCCGCGCCGTGGGCATGAAGGCCGATTTTCTTCCGGATGTGATCGATGGCACCGCCGGTCTGGGGCGGGATGCTTTTGTTCTTGCCACTCTGGGTTGCCGCGTACAGCTGGTTGAACAATCCCCCGTCATTCACGCCTTGCTGGAGGATGGCCTGCGCCGCGCCGCGGCTTCATCGCAAACCAGGGAGATCGTCAGCCGCATATCCCTGTTGCTGGCGGACACGGCGGAATACCTGGGGCAACTCCCTGCCACGGCTCGCCCGGACGCCATCTACCTGGATCCCATGTATCCTCACCGGGGCGGGAAAGCCCTGTCGAAAAAGGAAATGCAGGCTTTCCAGAAGCTGCTGGGAGAAGACCGCAACGGCCCCGGGCTGTTGCGCATCGCCATGGAAACGGCAAAAAAACGGGTTGTGGTAAAGCGCCCGCGCAAGGCTCTTTTTCTCGGTGGCCAAGCGGCGGATTTTCAAATCCACAGCCCCAAAACCCGTTTCGATGTGTACCTCACTGCTCCCCCAGCAAATAGCGCTTGAGAAACATGACCACCACCTGTTGATAGATATCACGGTTTTCCTTCTTGCGGTAGCCATGCCCTTCATTGAGCGCATTCATATACCACACTGGCTGTCCCTTGCTTCGCAAGGCCTTGACGATTTGTTCAGCCTCGGTAACTGGCACCCTGGGATCATTCTGCCCCTGCACTACCAGCAAGGGGATGTTGATTTTGTTTACCTGATTCAGGGGGCTTATGGCCTGCAGGTGCGCCCGCATCTTCGGGTCACGTTCATCACCATATTCCACCCGGCGCAAATCACGCCGGTAGGCCTTGGTGTTTTCCAGAAAGGTGACGAAGTTGCTGATGCCCACAATATCCACCGCTGCCTTCAGCCGGTCGCCGTAATGCACGGCACTGGCCAACACCATGTAGCCGCCATAGCTGCCGCCAAAGACTGCCACCCGCTCCTTGTCCAGATCTTTTTGCGTGGCAATCCAGTCCAGCAGGGCGCCTATGTCTTTGACAGAATCTTCCCGCTTGTAGCCATTGTCCAGAGACAGCCAGGTCTTGCCATAGCCCGATGATCCTCGAACATTGGGCACCACAATGGCCACTCCCAGCTTGTTCAGCCACATCTGGTAGGTGCTGGAAAAACGCGGGCGAGACTGCCCTTCCGGCCCCCCGTGTATGGAGATGACCACAGGAAACGGCCCGCCCCCCTCAGGCTTGTAGACAAAGGCCGGGATCATTCTGGGCTTGCCATCCACCTGGTCGAAAGTCGGATAATGAATCAACTCCGGTTCGATAAAAGAGGATGTGTCCAGCCCCCCTACTTCGCTGAAGGTCCAGCGTTCCAGTTTGCCTGCCTGCAGGGGCTGCACACCCAGGTGCAGGACGAAGCTGTCCGTGGGGGTTTTCGGGGTATTGAGGCGCATGGCCAGTTTACTTCCGTCTGGACTGAAGCCCATGCCGGAAACCAGGCCCATGGGGATATTATCCAGCTTGCGGTAGCTCAAGCTTGCGGTATCCAGCAGATACAGTTCACTGCGCCCATCCGCATTGACGGTAAACGCGGCGCGTTTGCGATCCTTGCTCAGGGCGAATTCGTCCACATTCCAGGGGATATCGGCGCTGATGAAACGCGGCGCTCCGCCTTCCAGGGACTGCCAGGCCAGTTGCGTAAACTCACCATTGCGATCCGTAAGCAGGAAGAATCCTTTGCCGTCGGCATCGAACGCCTGGGGAAGATTAACCGATTCCCTGGCGGCCCCAGCGAGCACCTGCCGCCCCCCATTCTTCAGATCCAGCAGCACAGCTTGTGATATGGCGGCGCTGATATAGTTCAGCACCAGTAGCTTGCTGTTGTCAGAAGAAAAATCCCGTGGCCCCCACCAGCTGCCATCGGGAGACTCCAGCACCATCCCCGCCTGCTCCGGGTTGTCCAGGGGCAGCATCCATATGTCATTGGAACGGCCATTGCGCCGGGTGCTCTGGTAGGCAATGGATTTTCCGTCCCTGCTCCAGAGTACGGCGCCATTGCGCGACTTTCCATCACTCAGCATCTTCCAGTCGCCGGATGCCGGGTCGAGGGCGAATATCTGGGCATATTCACTTCCACCTGCATCCATGGTAAAAATCAGCAAATCACCCTCCGGCTGGCGCTGCACACTGCCTACAGGCTCATCAAAAAAGGTCAGCTGATAGCGCGCTGCGCCGGGGAAAGCAACCCGATGCACCTGTCGCACATCGCCAAAGCGGGTGCTGATGTAGATCTGCTTTCCATCCCGGGTCCAGTCCAGAAAAGCAGCGGAACGCGTACTTTGGTAGCGCTTGAGATCCTGCCTGATCTGCTCGGGAACAGGTGGAATATTTTCAAGCAAAAGATTTCCGTTGTTGAGGGCAAGCGTCTCCACAGCGGGCGCACCTCCACTCATGACCAACAAACAGGATGCAAGCGCAACAAATTTTAAATTCATGGTATGACCTAGCCCGGATATTTCACCAGGACACTGAAATAACAACAGGGCACCTCGAAAAAACGTCATTCCGGCGGAAGCCGGAATCCATAACTTGCTGATTTATCTGGACCCCGGCTTTCGCCGGGGTGACGAAAAACGAATTATTCGAGGTTCCCAACATAAGATGCTGTTTTTTTATTAACCATCGCATCTATATTAGCAAAGTGCAATATGTTACCGGGTGTTTGTTAAGTCCGCCCTTGCACCGATCTTGTTGCCCAGAGACGATATTTCTTCACTCA
>JAJRUY010000273.1 GCA_024277555.1 Gammaproteobacteria bacterium
GGCGTGTATGCGGCGTGGGTACAGGCGGGCTTTCCCGGTCTGGTGCTGTGTGACGAGGTTTGGTTGGAGGAAAAATCCCACCAGGAGCTGTTTCTTTCCGGGCTGCAGAAAAAACGGGATTGATGTGGCTATGCGCCGGTGCGCTTTTTTTCCCGTCTTGTCAGCCATACATCCAGCCCCTGGCTGTTGAGCCGGATATCATCCGCCAGTAGCTTCTCGATGTGGCTGCGGGAGATTTCCGGATTGTGCCTTCGCACCTGGATCACCGCTTCTTCCAGCAATGCCCGGGCCAGGCGTTGCTGGCGTCCTTCCCGGTCTCCCATGTGCTCTTCCCGCAGGGCAATGGCTGCGTGACTCTGGATGGATTCACGCAGCTGCTGTTGCTGATTTTTGGGTTGGTGCAGCGGGCCATAATGGGTGAGGCAGGCCCATTCTGTTTGTGTGGCCATCATTTTATCCAGGGATTTCATCCAGGTTTCGGGGTTGAATGCGACGGGTGTGGTGGTGGCCATGAGCCAGGGCCTGCCCTGGTAATCGAGTTCCCGGTAGTGCAGTCCGAAGCTGTCGCCGGTGTACAGTGCGGCATTTTCCTGGTCAAAAAAACAGCCGTGATGGTTTGCATGGCCGGGGGTGTCAAGAAAGAACAGGTGGCGTTTTCCCAGGGCAAGCTGCGCGCCCTCATGGAGTGCGCGGCAGTGTTCTTCTGCAGCGGGGATCAGGTCGCCGAAGGAATGCCGGAACATGTCCCGGCCATATACCTCCATGGCTCCCCGTTGCAAGCGTGACGGGTCGATCATGTGTGGCAAGCCCTTGTGATGGGTGGCCAGAATGGCGTTCCTGCAATGGTGCAGCAGGGCACCGGCGCCTCCGGCGTGGTCGAGATGCACATGGGTGGGAAGGATCCAGCGCACCTGCTCCGGGCTGAAGCCAAGTTCCCGGATCAAAGCCAGCAGGCCGGCAACATTGTTGCTGGTGCCGGTGTCGATAAATGCCAGCTCTCCGTCGTCGTGCAACAGGTAACAGGCGGTATGCCCGGGGCGATTCAGGCCGGTGTCGATACACCAGCTATGCGCCTTTGTCGCCTCGAAAGCGAGCCTGTCAGTCGTCATTGCCGTCCCGCTCAGGAGTCACCTTCCTTGTTGTCTATCCCCAGTTTGCTCAAGCGGTAGCGAAACGAACGGAAGCTGATGCCCAGCTTGCCGGCGGCTGAGGTCTTGTTCCAGTGGGTTTCTTCCAGTGCCTGCAGCAGGATGTTGCGCTCGATTCTCGCCAGATAATCCTCCAGGCTTTCCCCTGCAAGGCGTATTTTTGCTTTGGCTCCATCGTGTTGCAGAGCGTTGATCAGGCCCAGGTCTTCCAGAGTTATGATTTCGTTTTCACAGAGCGCAAAAGCCCGCTCCAGAATGTTTTCCAGCTCCCGCACATTGCCGGGGAAAGAATGGTTTTTTAGCGCCTCCAGTGCCTGATTCTGCAGTGCAGGTATAGGCTGCTGGTAATTGCCGGCAATGTTTTTCAGCAGATGTTCAACCAGATCGGGAATGTCTTCCGGGTGTTCATGCAAGGCTGGCATGCCCAGCTCGATTACGTTCAAGCGGTAGTACAAATCCTGGCGAAATTGCCCATCCTGAACGCATTGCGCCAGATTCTGGTGGGTGGCGCTGATAATGCGTATATCCGTGCGCAGCTCTCTGGTGTCGCCAACCGGGCGCACCAGCTTTTCCTGTATCACGCGCAGCAGCTTTACCTGCATGGAGAGTGGCAGATCGGCGACTTCATCCAGAAACAGGGTGCCGCCCTCGGCTTCCTGAAACAGGCCGCTCTTGTCTGCAGTCGCGCCGGTGAAAGCCCCTTTTTTGTGTCCGAAGAGTTCGCTTTCCATCAGCTCATGGGGTATGGCGCCGCAGTTGACCGCTACAAAGGGCTTGTCGTGCCGGGGGCTGAGTTGGTGAATGAGCCGGGCTGCCAGCTCCTTGCCAGTGCCGGATTCGCCGGTGATATGCACCGGTGCCTGGCTGCGGGAGAGCTTGTCGATCAGAGTCCGTACCTGGTTCATGATCGGTGAGGCTCCGCGCAACGGGCATTCGTCGGGTTCCTCCCTGGTTGCAGGGTGGGCTGCGTCGGTGTTGGTTTGGTGCAGCTTGAGTGCGGTGTTCACCAGTTTGCGCAAGACCGGCAGATCCACGGGTTTGGATACGAAGTCGAATGCCCCTGCCTTCAATGCTTCGATAGCGGTTTCCATATTGCCATGAGCCGTGATCATGGCCACTGGCGTGCCCGGGTATTGATGGTGCATTTCCCGAACCAGATCTATGCCGTCTCCGTCGGGCAGTCGCATGTCGGCCAGGCAAAGATGGAATTGGCGCTGGGCGAGGGCGGAGCGCGCCTGGGTCAGGCTTTCCACCGTGACCGTGTCGATATCCATGCGCGCCAGGGTGATCTCCAGCAGCTCACGGATATCGGGTTCATCGTCAATGATCAGGGCAATGGGACGGTTCATGGAAAAATCCTTTTAGTTGACATTCTTGTTGCCGGGAGTGAATTTTAACCTGAAACAGTTGCCGCCGCTGGATACCGGCAGATAACTGATGCGGATGTTGTTCGCATCGCATAGCTCCTTGACGATGTAGAGACCCAGGCCGGTACCCTGGTTGCTGGTGGTGAAAAAAGGATCGAACAACTTGTCCACCACATCCGGGGGAATGGACTTGCCATTGTCGATAATTGCGATATAGCCTTCCTGGATGCCCGAATCCATGCCTCCGGTGAGAGAAATGAGCAGATCTCCGGCCTTGTGCGACTGGTGCTTGACGGCATTTTCAACCAGGGCGCTGATGATCTGGAATACCTGCTGCGGGTCGAATGTCAGCGTTGTATCCTGGGGTGATACATAGGTGATCATCTGGCTGGACTGCAGCTGATGGCTGTTGCCCAGCTCCTTGCACAGCTTGCCCAGCCATATGTCGAGTCTGATGCTCTCCGGCTTGACCACCCGCTGCCTGGACAGGGATAAAATATTTTCGATGACCTGGTTCAGGCGGGAGGTATTTCTGTTGATGATTTCGGTCATGCGCCGATCCGTTCCCTGCAGCTGCTCCGATTCCTGGAGCAACTGGTTCGCATGGCCAATGGCTCCGAGAGGGTTGCGGATTTCATGGGCAATGCTGGCGACCAATTTGCCCAGGGAGGCCAGTTTCAGCTGCTGGGCTGCTTCGGCGGCCTTGGATGCATCGTCCAGGAAGATCAATGTGCCGGTCTTTTCGTTCTCGCCCACACGCTGAAACTTTACCAGCAGGTCGTTTCCTTCTGTATGTGTGTGCAAATGACGCTGTTGGGAAGAGGGTTGCTTCTTCCAGTTGGTCAGAGCTTGTGCCAGGTCGCTGCTGATCTGGCCTAGGGAATAGCCCACGGTGCTGATCGGACGCCCGAGAAACTGCCAGGCTGCATCGTTCAGCATTCTGATGCGGCCATTGTTGTCCAGAACCACTACGCCGGTTTGCATATGGTGTATGACCTGGTCATTCAGTTCGGTCAGGTTTGCAATGTCCTTGCCCTGTTGTTTTACCAGCTTTTCACTGAGCTGGGTGCGGGCAGCCAGTTCATGGGAAAGGAAGGCCAGGGCAAAATAGGAGCTGCCAAGCATGATCAGCAGGGTAGGGTTGCCGAAGGGGCGTCCATGGAAGGCTGATTCCAGATAGGCTCCAAGAAAGATGGCGGCAGTGGCGATGGCTGCGGAAAACATGGCGATGCGTGTCGGCATGCCCTGGGCGCCAAAGGCGATGGAGATGCCCAGCAGTATTCCCAGGCCGGACTGGGCGCCTCCCGAGGTATACAGCAGGATACTGATCACAACACTGTCGACCAGCATGGCAAAGGCGTATTCCAACTGCATGGAATCCAGGTCGAAAAAGCTCAGAGCCAGGGAGGCGATGGCAAGAACCAGGTAGGCCAGAATGGTAATGATATGGAGCTCGGGGGCAGTGGCGCCGAGAAAGGATGGCCCCGTATCTTCCATGCTGAAAACCAGCAGGGCGATGGCAAGTATTACCCGGTAGGTGAAATACAGGCGCATCAGGCGTTTGTTGCGAGTCTGTGGCTCGGGCATGATGACCAGTCGTTCTGCCAGGCGGTCAGCGCGCATCAGGGATTGTCCTTTTGTGCATGCTCCTTGCTGCAATAGGCTTTGTTGTGGTGCTGAACAACTTCGTCTTCCGGGATATGCAGGCCGCAATAGCTGCAGGAAAGCATATTCTTGATCTGCGGTTTGGATGGGTTGCTGCGCCCGCTGCGCAAGGTTCGAATAACCCACCAGATGAGGAGTATGGCAATTAACACAAAGATTGTTTTCATATACAAAAGGATACTAAAAAACCCGAATTCTTTGTGTTACTTTATCACTCTTTCCCAACAATTGGAGATGTTGCCAAATGCCAGCAGCCATTGCCCTTGCCCAAGGTGATTTTCTGGTTGGAGATGTCAGGGGCAATATCCGGCGGGTGCTGGATTTCGCCGTGCGGGCGCGAGATGAACTGGGAGCGGCTGCGGTGGTGTATCCCGAGCTGTGTCTGTGCGGGTATCCCCCGGAAGATCTGCTGCTGCGCCCGGAATTTCTTTCTGCCGTCGAAGATGCGCTGGCATCCATACAACAGCAGATTTCCGGCATTGATCTGGTACTGGGTTATCCCCGGAGGCAGGACGGGAAACTGTACAATGCGGCCGGGGTGGTTCGTGATGGCTCACTGGTGGCGGAATACTTCAAGGCGGAGCTGCCCAACTACAGTGTATTCGATGAAAAGCGTTACTTCACTCCAGGTGAAGCCCCCTGTGTAGTGGATATTGCAGGGCTTCTCATGGGTTTGAGCATCTGTGAAGACATATGGCTTCCCGAACCATCGCGCAAGGCAGCAGCGGCCGGAGCGCAACTGATACTCAACCTGAATGCCTCGCCCTACCAGACCGGAAAAGGCCGGGAGCGGGAGCAGGTGGTGTCCAGGCGCGCCCGGGAAAACGGTATTCCTGTAATATACACAAATCTGGTGGGTGGGCAGGATGAGCTGGTTTTTGATGGTGCTTCTTTCGTTGTGGACGCTGCTGGAAAAACCATTCATCGCGGTGCTTTTTTTGAACAATCCCTGGAACTGATCTCCCTCACAGAGAATGGGCAGCCGTTGCCGGGGACAGTGATTCCCTGTCCAGATGAGGAAGAAATGATCTATCGTGCTCTGGTAACCGGGGTGCGGGACTATGTGGAAAAAACCGGATTTCATGGAGTGGTGCTGGGGCTTTCCGGAGGTATTGATTCTGCATTGACCCTGGCCATTGCCGTCGATGCCCTGGGAGCGGATCAGGTGGAAGTGGTGCTCATGCCATCCCGCTATACTGCTGACATGAGCAACGAAGACGCCCTGGAGCAGGCGCGCCGCATGGGAGTGAAGCACAGCATCATCCCCATCGAACCGGCCTTCAGCGCATTTCTGGAAATGCTGCGGGAGGAATTTGCCGGGCAGCCCATGGACGTTACCGAAGAGAATATCCAGGCGCGTTGTCGGGGTATCATCCTCATGGCGATCAGCAACAAAAGCGGGCGCATGTTGTTGACTACAGGCAACAAGAGCGAGATGTCTGTGGGCTATGCCACCCTGTATGGCGACATGGCCGGAGGCTTCGCTCCCCTGAAGGATGTGTTCAAGACCATGGTGTACAAGTTGTCGCGCTGGCGCAATCGGGATGCCGAAGTCATTCCCGAGCGGGTCATTGTACGGCCGCCATCGGCGGAACTACGTCCGGACCAGCAGGATACGGACAGCTTGCCGCCCTATGACATTCTGGATGAGATACTCAGGCGTTATGTAGAGCAGGATCAGGGATTGCAGGAGATCGTGGCGGCGGGTTTTGAAGAAGAGCTGGTGCAACGCATCACGCGCATGGTAGACAGAAACGAGTACAAGCGCCGCCAGGCTCCGCCAGGGGTAAAAGTCACCCGGCGTGCATATGGGCGCGACCGGCGTTATCCTATCGTCAACGGTTACAGTTGAGCGAAATACTATCAAGGGGAAAGCGATGAAAAAAATCGAAGTCATATTGAAGCCTTTCAAACTGGATGATGTTCGGGAGGCGTTGTCGGAAATCGGCATTACCGGCATGACGGTAACGGAAGTCAAGGGCTTTGGACGCCAGAAAGGACATACCGAGCTGTATCGCGGCGCTGAGTATGTGGTGGATTTTCTGCCCAAGGTCAAGCTGGATCTGGTGGTCAAGGAAGAGCAGCTCGATTCCTGTGTCGAAACCATTGTCAATGCGGCGCGTACCGGCAAGATTGGCGATGGAAAAATCTTTGTGTCAGCGGTAGAGCGCGTGGTTCGTATCCGCACTGGCGAGGAAGACGCGGAAGCCATCTGAGGTTGGGAGTCAGCCGTTTCCCAGAAACCTCTGCCATTGTTCGATATACAGCGCTTCTTCCTCAAGAGCAGGCGGGAAAACCAGGCGTACGCCGGAAAACAGATAGCCGGCGCCCGGCAGCCCGGCGTTGCGAATGCTGATCCGGCGCAGTGCGGGCTGGGTGTGAATGCAGCCGCCGCGTAGTGCGGGGTGTTTGCCATCAAACATCTGTGTGCGCATTTCCGGATCGACAGGCTCTTCGTAGTCCTGATATGGGTGCAGGGGATTGCCGCACCATTCCCATACGCGCCCGCCATTCTGTAGCGCGCCGAGGCGGGCCGCGGCTTCCCAATGGTATTCATGGGGCAGCACTGCGTCGTTACAACCTTCGATGCGTGCTGCGACCCAGTTTGCGTAGGCCTGGGCTTCGTACCAGGAAATGCCACTGACGGGCAGTTCGGGCAGCAATTCCATGGGGCCGTTCAGGCCCAGGGCATACCAGTTTCCATTCTGGTCTTGCCGCCAGTGCCAGGGGTGGGTCATGGAGTGGCGCTGCTTCCAGTTCCGGCCCTGTTCGCTCCAGCAATCATCTTGCGTGTAGCCGCCATCCTCCAGAAACGCCAGCCATGCAGCATTGTCAGCCGGTTTGTTGCTGATGCGGAAATTGCGCATTTCCACCATTTGCATGGGTTGTTCGTTGTCGAATATCACCTCATCCCGGGCGCCGATACGATAATGCCCCTGGGATACTTCGGTGCTGTCTGCAATTGGCAGGGAGGGCCGCAAGGGCTGTTTTACATGGTATTCCACCCTCGCCTGAGCCACTGCGCGGGCGTGGCGCACGGATAACATCTGTTCATAAATGCGCCCGTGAACCTGCACCAGGTAATCGGCAAGCCAGCCCTGCTTCAGCCAGGGGTGGGCGGGCAGGCTTCCGGGGTTGGCCAGGCGGGTGAGGTGTTCATCCTGTACTTCCAGCGCCCAGTTGAGCAGGTGTTCCTTGGGCGGAAGTTGCTGTTGCTGCTGCTGCTGCTGCGGGTTCCACGGTTGGGCAAAAAACTGCCGTACCCGTCCGCTCAGGTCATCGTCATCAAGGATTTTTTCCCGCAGCCACCATAGCTCCAGATAGATGCTGCGCCCCAGCAGCCAGCCAATGCTGGGAAGATCCGGGTGGTATTGATGCTGGACATCTGCGGCGGGAAGATCTTCCACCAAGCGGGTAACAAGCTGGTGGATGTTGCTGAGCGCGCCCAGGCTTTGCGGCTTGATCATCCCAGTTCGGGGGTCTCCGCGGTGACCATGAATACCACCCGTTCCGCGATGTTGGTGATACGGTCGCCGATGCGCTCCAGGTGATAGGCAATCCACAGCAGATGGGTGGTGTGCATGCCGGTATCTGCGGAACTCATGAGGGTCATCATCAGGCTGGAACTGGCTTCTTCATCCAGTTCATCCACCTGGCTGTCGTGGGAGGCAACATGCTCGGCAAGCCCGGCATCGAGGTTTCCATAGGCTTCCATGACCTGAACCAGCATGTTCTGGCACAAATCGCCCATGGCGGCGAGGCGATCCATGGGGCCGGAAAAATCACTGGCGTCCATGCTCAGGACGATGTTGGCAATGTCCTTGGCATGATCGGCAATGCGCTCCAGTTCCGTGGAGATCTGCAGGCTGGCGACCACTTCACGCAGGTCGCCTGCTTTTGGTTCCAGGGTAGCCAGCGTCTGCAGGCATTCCTTCTCGACGATACGCATCAGGTGATTTTGTTGCAGGTCTGCATTGACCACTTCCCGTGCCAGCTCCGCATTCTGGGTTTTCAGGGCCTCCATGGCCTGCTCCATGGCCTGCTGCGCCTTGTCTGTCATGGTGAACAGGTTCTTGTGGATCTGGGCTTCTGCGCGGGCGAGGAGTCTGTGTGGAGTAGTCATGCCGTGTTCCGGTAAGGGTCTGGAAGCTATAATTTTATCATGATGTGCGGGGCAGGCTCAGGCAAACCTTTTCTGCAGATAGGCAATGATTTCACTGGATTCGTATAACCAGGTCACGCTGCCGTCCTCCCCTTCGATGCGCAGGCAGGGAACCTGCTGCCTGCCACCCTGCTGCTCCAGCTCTTGACGGTAGTGGGGGTCATCTTTCGCATCCCGCAATTCGATATTCAGCCCCAGCCGGCGAATGGCGCGCCTGGTCTTTACGCAGAAGGGGCAGGCTGCATATTGATAGATCGCCATGTTGGCGGTCTGCGCATCCAGCTGTGCCTGTTTCTCCGGGCTGTGCTCAGGTTTTTTCGGCTGCGTAAGCCGGTCAAGGAATAAAATAATACGTCCCAGCAACCAGCGAATGGTATCCACTATCTTGTCCCTCCGCCAAGGCAGGGAGGCGAATCGGGCGCCTGGCCGTTGTTTTCAGACCATTCCTCCGGTGTCATGGTGTGCAGGGCCAAGGCGTGGATGCCGTTGGCGAGTTCTTCCGCCAGGGTGGCGTTGATCAGGCGGTGTCGCTGCAGAAGGGTCTTTCCGGTGAATTGTGCTGAGACAGCAACCACTTGATAGTGGGATTCGGCATCCTTGGGTACGCTGTGTTTATGTGTTTCATCCACAACTTCAAGATGCACAGGCGCAAGCGCCTGTTGTAGTTTATGTTCGATGCTCTGTTGTCTGTTCATGGGCGTATGTTGTTCCTGGGTGCTCGTGATTTCAACGGGTATTTTGTGCGCCTGTCATTGACGGATGCACGTGGTCACGGAATGCAGAACCTGTCGGCGGTTATTTTTTCACATCAGGCCCAAAACCGGGAAAGGTGGTGATATTGCTGGAGTCTCCGACATCGAAAATCATGTTCTGCCCGCGTTTTTCCACTTCATCAATGCGTATCACCGCATGCATGGGCAGCAGAATGCGGCTGGTGCCGGAAAACTCGTCCTTGAGGCGTTCTTCTGCGGGATCTATAACCACGGAAGTGTGTTCATTGAACAGCAAGCCGGTTATTTCCACAAAACCGTAAAGTTCTCCCTGGCTCACTTGTTCTGCATGGAGCTGGTATACCTTGCCCTGGTTATGGAATGAAATGCGGAATATGCGCATGAATAAAAGACCAAGTGATGACCAAGTGGCGGATTATACCAATGTCGGACTCGTATCTGTGTTGTAGAATCCGGAAACCAGCAAATATCATGAGTGATGTATGGTTTTCAAGATGAAAAATGCGGATTTTGCCAAATGAACGGGCCCAGGTTGTGGAAGACACTGGAAGCAGCAAATCCTGGTGAGTCAATATCCCTGCCGCTGGCTCTGGAGCAGATACCCTGGAATGCCGATGGCCTGATTCCGGTAATTGCGCAGCAACATGACACGGGAGAGGTGCTGATGCTGGCCTGGATGAATGCGCAGGCACTGGAGGAAACCCTGGAAAAGGGCAGGGTATGCTACTGGTCCCGTTCACGTCAGCAATTGTGGCGCAAGGGAGAATCCTCCGGTCAGGTTCAGGAGCTCAGGGAAATGCGTTTCGATTGTGATGGTGACACCCTGCTGTTGCTGGTGGATCAAACCGGCCCCGCCTGCCATACGGGCAGACGAACCTGTTTTTTTAATCTGGTACAGGGTGACAAGCTGATAGTAGACAAACCCGTGCTTGTCGACCCCGAAACACTATACGGAAAACAGCCATGCTCGAAGTAATTCCACAGCTGGCTTTTGATGACAATTACATCTGGCTGCTGCGGTGGCAAGGGGTAGCGGCTTGTGTGGTAGTGGATCCTGGCGATGAAGGCCCGGTGTTCGCATATTGCCAGGAGCATGATCTGCAGTTGTCCACCATCCTCATTACCCACAAGCATGGTGATCACACTGGCGGCGTGGCGGAATTGAAGCGGCGCTGGCCCCGGGCGGTGGTGTATGGCCCTGCCCATGAGCCTGTTGCAACGGTGGACAGAAAGCTTGCAGCAGGAGACAAGCTGATGCTGGAAGCCTTGCGGCTGGAACTGGAGGTGATGGATGTGCCCGGCCATACGGAAGGGCATATTGCGTATCATGGGGGAAATCTGCTGTTCTGTGGAGATACCTTGTTTGCCGGTGGTTGCGGGCGGGTGTTCAGCGGCAGTTTTGAGCAGTTGAGCGATTCCCTGCGACAGATTGCCAGCCTTCCTCCAGAGACCCAGGTGTATTGTGCCCACGAATACACCCTGGCCAACCTCGGGTTTGCGAAGTGGGTGGAGCCGGAAAATCCGGCGCTGCTGGCGCGTATCCGGCAGGAGCAGGAAAAAAGGGCGCGGGGGTTGCCTACGGTTCCTTCTTCTCTGGCGCTGGAGTTGGCCACCAATCCCTTTTTGCGCACGGATCAGCCAGTGGTGATCCAGGCGGCGGAAGCTTGGGCGGGCAGAACCCTGTCGGGACACCGGGAAGTGTTCAAGGCGCTGCGCCAATGGAAAGACAGTGACTATGACTGAGTGGTTGTGTAAGTCCGGATTTGACCGGATGTCTCGCTGATTGCGCCTTTGCCTATGCCCTCGAATGCCCGCACGGAAAACCTGTCCCGGGGAAACTCCTTTTCCAGCGCTTCCCGGATGTGGCGGGCGATGTTTTCCACTGTGGATTCAGTATCAATCAGATAACAGTGATCTGCCGGAAGCTCCAGCTCAAATTTCCCCTGTTCCGCAGTGTAGGAAAAACAAAAACAGGTTTGATCGTTGTGTGAAGTAATGGCGACCATGTCTTCTTCGGTGCCGATATAGATATCCCGAAACTGTGCCGCCCAGCGTGTCTCCTGAGCATGATCCGGTTTTCCGTTGCGCAGAATCTGGATTGCCGAGCGGTGGCCATGGGCAATACGCTGGCAGTTTCCACAATGCAGCTTCAGGCCGTGGCTGTACTGGTAGGATGCCCCCTGGATTTCTTCGGGATACAGGTTCAGGGTTACAGAGCAGACATTTTCAGGCAGGCAGGGAAGCAGCGCCTGGTTAATGGCCAGGGCCACCTTTTGCGGGGTGACTTCCGTGCCTGCGATGAACTGAACCGCATCGGGTGGCCCCTGGTGGCGGATGCGGTTGCCGTTATCGAGGTGGAATACCAGGCGGTTGTTTTCAACTTCCAGGCCGGGGGCGTCTGCCGGCAGCAACAGGCGGTGATCGAAACGGTCATCGATGATAACTTTTACCTGGCGTTTGACTTCAGAAAAATCCACCACCATGCCCTGTTCGTCCAGGTCGCCCTGCAACTCAATGTCCACCTGCCAGCTTTCCCCCACCAGCCCCCGTACAGAATGCAGGTAGGAAAAATCGAGAACAGTGAGTTGATTGACGAACAGGCGCATGGACAATAGACCGACAAAACAGGGTTAGTAAAAAAGCGCTGACCCGAACCTCCGCTGTCATCCCGGCGCAGGCCGTGATCCAGGAAGGTATTTTGGTAAATGGATTCCGGTCTGCGCCCGGGTTTTCGTGAATACATTATCCCTGAAGCGGTGCAGGGATAACAGGGCGCCCCGGATAATCCGGGTTAATAATCCGCGATGCCGGGGTTGCCTTCTACACCGATCAATTTCGGCGTGTTGAGCTTTTTCACTTTCACCGTACCCTGTTCTTTCAGGTAGTCGGCAACCACATCCCAGATCGGTCGGCCGGGAGATTTGGAGCCCACGGTAGCCCAGCCGGAAACCACATATTTTTTCTGCGGCTCGATTTTGCTGCCGTTGTCCAGGGTCATGTTGGTGATGCGCTTGCCCATGGCCTGTCCGGGTTCGCATACATAGTCCATCCCGCCAAGCCGCACCATGTCACCGCCCTGCTGGTAGTAGGGATCGGGATTGAACAGGTTGTCGGCCACGTCTTCCAGAATTGCCTTGATTTCCTCGCCGCTCATCTCCCGGCGATAGGTTTCCGGGTAGGTAATGCAGGTCTGATCCATGACATGATCCATGGTGATGTCCTGCCCCGGCAGCACGGTAGTACCCCAGCGGAAGCCGGGAGACAGGGAAATCTGCGCGTCGTTGATCTTGTTCAGGGCGTCGCAGATGATCTGGTCGAAGCTGCCGTTGAAATTGCCACGGCGGTACAGGGTCTCTCCGGCCACGGCCAGCTTCTTCTCCAGCTTGTCCTTGTAGGGGGCGCGCACCTTGTCGATATAGGCCTGCATGTCCTTGTCCGCTTCGAGCAGGTTGGAGAACACGGGCACCAGGCGGTAGCGATAATCCTTGAGCTTGCCCTTGCTTACATCCAGATCCATGACACCCAGGAACTTGCCGTTGGAGCCTGCATTGGTCACCAGCGTCTTGCCGCCCTTGTTGCTGATCTCCACGGGACGGGGTACGCCATCATGAGTGTGGCCGCCAAAGATGACGTCGATGCCGCTGACACGGGAGGCCATTTTCAGATCCACATCCATGCCGTTGTGGGAGATGACCACCACCAGATCCGGCTTTTCGGTTTCCCGCACCTGGTTGACCATGGATTGCATGCGTGCTTCCTGGATGCCAAACGTCCACTCTGGAATGAAGCGCTGCGGGTTGGCGATAGGCGTGTAGGGAAATGCCTGGCCGATTACAGCCACGCGCATGCCGTTGACGGATTTCATGGTGTAGGGCTTGAACGCCAGGCCGCTGTCCTCATCGTATCCGGCAAAATCAGGGAAGCGATAATCAAAAAGTGCTTCTTCATTCACGCTCACATTCTGGGCCACGAACTCTCCATTGAAGTCGCCAATATTGCTGATGACTTCCTGATCCAGATAGGTGAATTCCCAGTGGCCGGTCATGACATCCACGCCGAGCAGGTTACAGGCGCCAACCATGTCCTTGCCGCGGGTCCAGTAGGCGGTGCCAGAGCCTTGCCAGGTGTCACCGCCATCGAGCAGCAAGCTGTTGCCGTCGCCGCGTTCGCTGCGCAGGCGCTTCACCAGGGTGGCCAGGTGGGAAAAGCCGCCGACCTTGCCGTATTTTCTGGCAGCATTATCGAAATCCAGGTAGGTAAAGGCGTGGGATTCGATGCTGCCCGGAGCAATATCAAAGTGCTTCAGGAAATTCCTGCCTACAATATGGGGGGCTTTTCCCCTGGCCGGGCCGATGCCCAGGTTGACGCTGGGTTCGCGGAAATAAACCGGATTCAGCTGCGCATGGCAATCAGTCATGTGCATCAGGCACAGGTTGCCAAATCTTGGTATTTCGTACAGATCCGAGGGCTTTTTCGCCGCTGCAAAAGCTGATCCGGGAAGCATTCCCGCAGCGCCTGCCAGCCCCATCAGCTTTACGAATTCTCTTCTTGATATGGTCATTGGGAATATCCTGTGAGTGATTCTGAGCCTGCGGGTTCAGGAGTGACAGAAAAGCATGCCCTTCTCCGCAGGGAAAAGGGCATAAGGACATCTCGAATAATTGTCATTCCGGCGCACGACTCCATGGATGGAGGAGGTACGAGCCCAAGGATGGGCGAAGGTACGAGACCATGGATGGGCGAAGGTAGAACAACGCAGGAGCAGTTGTCGAGAACAACGCAGGAGCAGTTGTCGAGCAGTTGTCGAGAGCGAAGCAGGATGCCAGATCCGAGGCCGGTATCCACAACCTGTTGATTTGTCTGGACTCCGGCTTTCGCCGGAGTGACGAAAACCGCATTTTTCGAGATGCCCATAAGGCGATCAGAGAGTAATCAGCGGATCTTGGCGCTTATGGAGTCGCCATTGCCCTGGTTGTCTTTCCAGGCAAGTTCAATGGTGTCATCTTTGCTGCCACCTTTGAACTTGAATGCCAGATAGGGGTTTTTGGAAACTGCACCACCCCACTCGCAGTTGATTACTTCCTTGCCATTGTGTTTGCACACCACTTCCTGGATGAAGTGGGCAGGAATCATTTCGCCGGTTTTCTTGTTCTTGCGCAAGCCGGTTTCCATGGGGTGGGTGATCAATGCCTTGACCACGGTAATGCCATTTTTGGCTTTTGCGCGAATCTTGATGGTTTTAGCCATTTTTCTATGCCTCTTGGTTTGATCAGCCGCCGCAGCCGCCAATGGTGACTTTTACGCCTTTACGTGTGGAAAACAATTTGCCATTTGCCTTGACCACAGCGATTACATCGCTGGTCTTGCCCATTTTTACGCGGGTAGATACGTCAGGCAGTGTGCCCTCGGGCAGGTGGAAAACGGCTGCCAGGGGTTGGGCATTTTTTTCCACCAGCAAGGTGATGGATTCAACGCCTTCCATATCGGTGGCTACGGATACTGGCACCACGGCTCCATTCTCGGCAATATCCGGCGCCTTGATGGTGATGTCCTTGGTTGGTGTGGTGACCGGATCGCCTCCGACGCCAGCGATGGCCTCGTCGATGTTTTTGGCGGTGAAGGCATTCTTGTTCCAGGCAGCC
>JAJRUY010000274.1 GCA_024277555.1 Gammaproteobacteria bacterium
CAGCTCTGCAGAAAAGTCCTTGTCCTGACGGCATCATGAATCCTTTATGCACCAATCTGGGCGTAAATTCAAGCAATTCGCGGAGCTGCCAGATAAAAGCTGCCAGCCACGGGAAGCGTTGCTCCGAATGGGCATCGGCACCCACGCACACATCAGGTCTGCAGCCAAAAGGTCACCGGGCCATCGTTCACCAGGGAAACCTGCATGTCAGCACCAAAACATCCGCTGGACACATAAGGATATTGCTGGCGCGCCTGGTGCAGAAAATAGTGAAACAGCCGCTTCCCTTCCTCGGGAGAAGCTGCGGTAGAGAAGCCAGGACGGGTGCCCTTGCGCGTGTCTGCAGGCAGGGTGAACTGGGGCACCAGCAATAACCCGCCGCGGATATCGGTAAGGCTGCGATTCATGCGTCCGCTGTCGTCGGGAAACACCCGATAGCCGAGCAGCCGCTGCAGCAGGCGGTCGGCGCGCCGTTCATTGTCATCCTTCTGTACACCCACCAGCACCAACAATCCACGGCCAATCTCACCCACCACCTCGCCGTCAACGCGCACAGCGGCTTCACTGACCCGTTGCAGCAAACCGATCATGAGAGGCGATCGGCAAACCTGTCGGCAGCTTCTACCAGAGCGGCGCGGGTGGCGGGTTCTGCTGCTGAATGACCAGCATCCGGAATGATGCGCAGCTCACTGCCCGGCCAGCGCTGATGCAGCTCCCAGGCATTGTCCAGGGGGCAAACCACATCATAGCGGCCATGTACGATCACGCCGGGAATATCCGCCAGTTTGTCCATCTCCTGCAGCAACTGATCAGGCAGCAGGAAAGCATTGTTTACAAAGTAGTGGCATTCGATGCGTGCCATGGACAAGGCCACATGCGGCTGGGCAAAATGCCGCTCCACGGCTTCATTGCGCAGCAAGGTGGCGGTGCGCCCTTCCCATACCGACCAGGCCTTGGCCGCCGCCATGCGCCGCAGTTCGTCACTGCCTGTCAGCAAGCGGTAATACGCATCAACCATATTCTGCCGCCGAACCGGCGCTATGGGCGCGATGAAGTCCCGCCAGAAATCCGGAAACAACCGGCTTGCCCCTTCCTGATAGAACCACTGGATTTCCTCTGGACGGCAGAGGAAGATGCCACGCAAAATCATGCCACTGACCCGCTCGGGGTAAGTCTGGGCATAGGCCAGAGCCAGGGTGGAACCCCAGGAACCACCGAACAGCAGCCATTTGTCCAGCCCCAGTTTTTTGCGCAGCTTTTCCATGTCTTCCACCAGATGCCAGGTGGTGTTGTCCTGCAGGCTGGCATGGGGGGTGGAGTGACCACTGCCGCGCTGGTCGAACAAAATGATGTGGTAGCGCCCGGGGTCGAAGAAACGCCGGTGATAAGGCTCGCATCCCGCCCCCGGGCCGCCGTGGAGAAACAGCACCGGGATCCCCCTGCGCCGCCCACACTCCTCCACATACAGGCTGTGGACATCGTCTACCTGCAGGCGCCAGTGATGGAACGGCTCGATATCGGGATAAAGATCCTTCAACGCCGTCCACCCAGCAGGGAGCCGAGAATACCGCGCACAATGCTGCGTCCCAGGGAGCTGCTCACAGAACGAGCCATGCTTTTTGCCGCTGCCTCCCAGACACTCTGACGGTTGGAGCGGCGCGCCGGCGCCCTGGCCTTCTTTGCCGCCTTTTCCTGTTCGATGCGGGCTTTTTCTGCTGCTGCCACCCGCGCATTTTCCCGGGCACGCAGTTTGAGCATTTCGTAGGCGGACTCCCGATCCACGGTCTTTTCATAGCGCCCCTTGATGGGTGAGCGAGCGCGTATCTGTTTACGTTCCACCACTGTCAGCGGGCCGATGCGCGATCCCGGCGGACGAATCAGGATCTGCTCCACCGGCGTGGGCGCACCCTTGGCGTTGAGTACGGACACCAGAGCCTCGCCAGTTCCCAGTTGGGTGATGGCCTTGACCGTATCTACCCCGGGGTTCTCGCGGAAGGTCTCCGCCACCATGCGCACTGCCTTCTTGTCCCTGGGCGTGAAAGCGCGCAGAGCATGCTGGATCTTGGTTCCCAGCTGACCGAGAATTTCAGAAGGAATATCCAGTGGGCTCTGGGTGATGAAATACACCCCCACACCCTTGGAGCGAATCAGGCGCACCACTTGTTCAATTTTTTCCACCAGTGCCTTGGGCGCGCCATCGAACAGCAGGTGTGCCTCGTCGAAGAACAGCACCATCACCGGCTTTTCCGGGTTGCCCACTTCGGGCAGCTGCTCGAACAGCTCCGCCAGCAGCCAGATGAGGAAGGTGGCATACACCCGGGGCGACTGGTGGATGAGCTTGGTCACGTCCATAATGCTCACCACGCCCTTGCCGGAGAAATCCGTGATCATCAGATCTTCCAGACGCAGGGCCGGCTCGCCGAACAGATGCTCCGCCCCCTGCTGTTCGAGAATCAGCAGGCGGCGCTGGATGGCTCCCACACTGGCGGTGGAGATGTTGCCGTATTCCGCCGACAACTCCTTGCGGCTTTCCGCCATCCAGTTGAGCATGCTGCGCAGGTCTTTCAGATCCAGCAGCAGCATGCCATTGTCATCGGCAATGCTAAAGGCCGCATACAGCACCCCGGTCTGGGTTTCATTCAGCTCCAGCAGGCTGGACAGAAGCAGGGGACCCACATCGGAAATGGTGGTACGCACCGGCTGGCCCTGCTTGCCAAACATATCCCAGAAAATCACCGGATTGGGATGCAGGATGAAATCCTCGATGCCGATGGTCTGCACCCGTTCATCGATCTTGGGATGGGGCTTGCCAGGCATGGCCATGCCGGACAGGTCGCCCTTGACGTCCGCCATGAACACCGGCACACCGATGTCTGAAAAGCCTTCGGCAAGTATCTGCAGGGTCACGGTTTTACCCGTACCCGTGGCGCCAGCGATCATACCGTGACGGTTGGCCTTGTCGGCCCGGAAATGGACTTGCTTGCGGCCGTTGCCGCCAATCAGGAATTCAATGCTCATAAGGTTGTCGCTCTGAAGGTATCACAATTTTCCAGCTTGCCGGTTTCCACACCCCGCCGGAACCAGCGCTGGCGTTGTGCGGAGGTGCCATGGGTAAAGCCATCCGGGCGAACACTGCCTGTCGCCTGGCGCTGCATGCGATCATCACCGATAGCACTGGCAGCGTTGAGGGCTTCTTCCAGATCACCGCTTTCCAGAAAGCTTTTGGCTTTTTGCGTATGGTTTACCCACATGCCGGCGAAACAATCTGCCTGTAGCTCCAGGCGTACGGCAGCGGAATCTGCACCCTTGCTGCCACGGGGAACCTTGTTCGTGTATCCGAGAAGATTCTGCACATGATGCCCCACTTCATGGGCAATCACATAAGCCTGCGCCAAGTCGCCCGGAGCCTTGAAGCGCCGCTGCAGCTCATCATAGAAAGCCAGATCAATATAGACCTTGTGATCCCCAGGACAATAGAATGGCCCCACCGCAGCCTGGGCCATGCCACAAGCGGATTGCACTGCGCCGCTGAACAGCACCAGCCTGGGCTCTATGTAACGCTTGCCGTATTTCCGGAATTCCTGATGCCAGACATCTTCCGTATCCGCCAGCACTACACTCACAAACTCGGCTTTTTCCCTGTCTGCTGCTGTCGGCTGATAATCCACTTGCTGCGTAGTGCTCTGCCCGCTACCCAACTGACTGCCGACATCCATTACCAGCCGGGGATCCACGCCAAAATACATGGCTACCAAAGCCAGTATGATGGTGCCAATGCCGATGCCTCCGGCCTTGCCAACCCGCATGCCCCTGCGGTCTTCCACATTCGTACTGCGACGACGCCCCCGCCATTTCATTGTCCGTTGCTCCCTTGTTCCTGAGTATCCCGACAAGAATAGAGGCAATCAGCCAGGGTTGGCAAGTCCGGCAGACCAACAAAATAGATGACCCAGCCATTTCATGATGGTAGCTTACACGCCGGAAACCGTTTGCACCCAGATTAAAAGAAAGCAGGTATTACAGTTGAAAACCCCGACATGCAGCGACATACGCAATGATTGTGGAGACACCTACTACAATCGCGGATTAAGCTATCACAAACATGGCCTTGTACTCGATCTGATCATCCGGCGGGAAACCGCTGTTGACGCCTATATTACCGCTCAGACCCGGGGCTCTGCGGAGCGGGTCTACCAGCAGGAAATCCGTCTCCAGGAAGAGGCTAACGCCGTTTACATCGAAGGACACTGCAGTTGCCCCGTATACACCAACTGCAAGCACGTGGCAGCTGCCTGTCTTGAATTTATCGAACGCAAAAGCAACGGCAGCATCCCGGAAGAACAGTTGTCGCACTGGCTGAAAGATCTGGAAAGCGCAGCCAAGAAAGAACCGGGAAAGCAGCAGCCGGGAAACAGGGATTTTCTGGCATTTGTTCTAAAGCCGGGATTGAACGGCAGAGAATTCGATGTGGGTTTCAAGGTCTTGCGCCGGCTCAAGAAAGGGGGCATGGGCAAGCCGCGCAATGCCCATTATTACAGTCTGACATCCGACTATGGCATGCCAGCTTATGTATTGCCCGGGGACAGGGAAATCGTCGATTTGATGGAAATCAACCGGGGAAACACCTGGAATCACTTTCCCCTGCGTGGCGCAGCAGGTGGCATGGCTCTGAAGCTCATGGCGCAGACCGGACGCTGCTACTGGCATCCCGTTGCCGAATCATCCTTGCTGAATTGGAGTCCGGAACCGCGCCAGCTGGAACTGTCCTGGAAGCCCGACGGGAACGGCTGGCTGCAATTGCAGGTAGGCGTGGACGGTGGCGGCTCCCTGGTGCTGGTCGAACCCGCCTGTTTCATCGATCCGGACAGTGGCCTGGTCGGTCATGTAGACACCGGGAAATTCAACACCAGCCAGATCGAAAAACTGCTCAAGGCGCCCTTGCTGTCCGACCAGGACGCCCGGAAACTCAGCCGGGAACTGCTGCTGCATCATCCCGGCCTGGCGCTTCCCCCTCCCGTTGCCGTGGAGACCCGGGAAATCCGGGGGGTGACGCCCGTTCCCGCATTGACCCTGTTCCACGGCGATTGGCAGGAAGGGTCAGCGCATATGATCGGGCTGCGCTTCGATTACAACGGCACCCGCATCGACCCATTGCCCATGAACGAACAAACCACGCTGGAGGCCGAATCCAACCTGCTGACCATCCATCGCCGGCTTGGTGAGGAAGCGACTGCCCTGCGCAGGTTGGAAGAATGGGGCTGCCAGTGGCTGGCAACCGACAACAGCACCGAACTGGCAGCTTTCATCCCGGCTTCATCCCCGCCGGAAAGTATAGCCCTG
>JAJRUY010000275.1 GCA_024277555.1 Gammaproteobacteria bacterium
GCTGCTGGTCTATTACGGCGATGCCTACCGGGAGTATCGTCAGCGGGTACCCGGCCTGCTGCCCCTGCCATGGAAAAGGCTCAGCCGACAGCAGGCAAAAGCCCTGGAGCGCCGGGGCAACACCAGGGAGTAACCAGCATTCCTCACTGAACCGGAAGCCCGTTATGGAAAAAGATCGATGACTCAGTCTATTACCAATAATCAGACAATTGCCAACATCTTCACCCTGTCCTGTTCGGTTTTCCCCGCCCGCTCTGGCGGCACATTTTGCCCGATCCTCCTCAAACCATAGCTACAGCTATGCTTTTCGGACGATCGAACAAACTGCTTTGCCAGATCGACCGGAATTTCCGAACCCCGGTGAGAAATGCGGGGCAAGCATTCGGCAAGATGTTTTGCCTGGCAGCTCAATACCTGCCCGGATACATGTAGGGCCCGTAAGGATATGCGTAGTCCGGGCGGCCAATAGCATTGATGCCATCGTTGATGCGGGCTTCCCTTGCCTTGCGGCGCGCTTCCATTTCCTGCCGGAATGCCATTATCTCCGCTTCGCGCTTTTTCTGACGGACCACCGTTTTCGCCTGCTGTTGCCAGTTTCTTTGCTCCTGTTCCTGTAACGACCGGGCAGCGGCGGAGCCGGGGCGCTGTTTGGCGAATGCAGCCCGTTCACGCGCAATCTCGTCCCGGCGTTGCTGCATCTGCTTGTGCAGGGCATCACGCCGAACCTGCATGGATCTGACCAGCTCATCATGAGATTGCCGGGCATTCTGGTAACTGCGGCTGTAGGGGTTTGTCCGGAAGGGAGCATGGCTGGATGCCGGCGGCTTGTTGCCAGCCGATGGCTGTGCGACGATAGACGCTGTTTCCCTGCTGTTTACCGCTTCCGAAGCAGGGGGCGGGCTGGCCTCGATGGTTTCCACCATGGCGGCTCCTGTCGGGGCTGCTGCGGGAGCCTGTGGTGTAGACGCCATCAAGCCACCAGTTGACAGTGAAAAACTGGTGGTAATGAGCAGTAATCTGAAAAAAGGCATTGCCGATTCCTCCAGAATAAATATTAACCCGGCGATCAGATATACCGGGTTAATATTTGTGGATGATGGGCGCAACATCCTGTAATTTGAACTCTGAGCATGGCCATCTGGAGCTGATATGTCAAATTCTGTACTGGATGCGGTACTGCAGGAGATCGAATCTTCTCCCCATGGCGCCAAATCCCTGACCCTGTATGCCCTGGCAAACACCCTTGAGCACGAAGCTGCCGGCTGCCTGTTCAAGCTGACCAAATTGCGCGACCTGAATCAGGAAGGCCGCCAGCTGGCGTATTCCCTGATGGAGCTGATGGCGACAGGGGGAAACCGGGGAGAACCCTGGGAGCAGGCCCGAAAGCGCATGGATGAGCTGATCCGCAAGGGTTGAGAGCCTGTCGGACTTAACCCGCGTTTCTCATCGGGCCGGAAGCCCGTTATGGAAAGAGACCAATGATCCATAATGTTACCGATAAACAGACTACCGTAAGCGGCTGCACTGTGTCCTGTTCGGATTTCCACCCAATCCGGCTGCACATTTTGTTCGATCCTCCTCAAACCATAGCCACTGCCATGCTTTTCGGACGATCGAACAAACTGCTTTGCCAGATCGACCGGAATTTCCGAACCCCAGTGAGAAATGCGGGTTAATCAGAGCTTCCCCGAGAACATAAATTTTTAGTGAAGTAAATGATCACCTGCAGCCCGGCAGGAGCAAAATGGCGTATACTTCCGGTTATCAATTTCCTCGCCATTTCTGACCCATATGTTCAAGAGTACACAAATTATTCTGGCGCTATTGCTAATGTGGGGGTTCCAGGCGCTAGCCACCACAGATGAACAAACCCAAAGCCTGGAGCAGATGGGCAAGTTGAACGGAATCGCCTTGGGCTGCCGGTATTTCGATCAGGTCAAGATCATCAAGAAAGCCCTGGTACAGGCCTTGCCCAAACGCAGGGAGCTGGGTCGGGTTTTTGAATCCGTCACGGATCAGACCTACCGGGAATTCGTTGCCTCAAAGGCTGCCTGCCCAGCGCCGGAAGCATTCGCAGCGGAGCTGGAAGCCGCGATTGAGAGCCTGAACCAGAACTTTTCCCCCGAGTTGCAATCTCCCGGCAAGTAGTGGAGCCGAAAAAAATGAAAAGAAACCATTCCTACATGCCAATCATGCTGGCGTTTCTGCTATTTTTTGCCACCGGCACAGCTTCTTCCTCGGAAGATCAGCTGCGGGTGGTGGCCAGCATCAAGCCCGTGCATTCCATCTTGAGCGGCTTGCTCAAAGGAGCACGGGAGCCGGAACTGCTCGTAGGCGCTGGCAAGACTCCCTATGGCCACGTTCTGACCCCGAAACAAGAGCAAAGCCTGAAAGCCGCCGATCTGATCGTATGGGTGGGGCCGGAACTGGAAAAATTTCTGGTGCAGCCCCTGAGCGAAACCCCGGAAGATCCGCGGCTTGTTACCCTGCTGGATCGTCCTGAACTCAAGATATTGCCCCGGCGCCAGGATGACAATACCCGTGATCCACACTTCTGGCTGGACAGCCGCAACGCCATTCTTCTCATCGACCTGCTCACCAGGGAACTGATGATGCGTGACCCGGCACGCAGCCATTTGTACAAGCGTAACCGTGATGCCTTGTACGGCAAAGCCGCCAAACTGGATCGCCAGCTCGAATATGGCTACCGCGGCCTGCAAGGAGGCGTGGTGCTGGCCTATTTCGATACCCAGCAATATTTTGAACAGGCCTATGCTCTCAAGGTGACGGGGGTGCTTACACCATCACCGGATATTCCCGTCAGTGGCGAGCAATTGTTGAAAGAAAGGGCACTGCTGGCAGAAAACCGCTATGCCTGCCTGCTTACGGAGGCGAATATACCCATGCCGGAGCTGCCCCTGCTCAGCAATGGCATCAGGGCAGATGTTGTGGAACTGGACAGCTTTGGCAGCAAGCTGACGCCGGGCGAGGATCTCTACCTCGACCTGATGAGGAACAATACCCGCCTGATCAAACAGTGCATACAGAAAAAAGCCGTCCTTGAAGAAACACCGGAAGCCGAGGCTGCGGGTCTGCGCAAGATTGGTGGCAAGTTCATACTCATGGATCATCACGGCAAAATGGTCACCGAGAAAGACCTGCTGGGAAAATACCAGCTGATCTACTTCGGCTACACCTTCTGCCCGGATGTCTGCCCATCCTCACTGAGCGTAATCTCCACCGCCCTCAAGCGCCTGGGGGAAAAGGCGAAAAGGATTCGCCCCTACTTCATCACCGTAGATCCGCAGCGGGACACCCAGGAAATCATGGCCAACTATGTAGCCTATTTCCACAAGGACATGATCGGACTCCGGGGCAGCCAGGCCATGACCGACAGGATCGTCAAAAACTACAACCTGGTGGTGGAAAAAGTGCAGGAAGAAGGTGCTGCGCCTGATGACTACATCATGGATCACACCGCCAGTGTATTCCTGATTGCACCAGACGGCACTTTCATCACCAAGTTCGCCCACGGCATCACACCAACGCAAATGGTGGAAAAGCTGAATGAGTACATAAAGTAATTTCGCAGGCTCCATCCCCCCCTGGATGCAGGTGTGCCGGTAACAGGTGCAAGCCGAATGGCACAGGCTTTCGGTGCAATATCTGCGGACTACTGAATTATCGGATTTCCTTCCGTCCGCGAAAATTTACCGATAGGCTTGCCGTCCTGACTTAACTCGGCAACATCCCCCTCCATTACCGTAAACACAAAATTCTCTTCCGTCTCCTTATCGGTGGAAGGGGTGCAATCGAATTCGGCCGTTTGCTCGCCGGCATTACTCCAGAAACAGTGCCAGGTAGCAGGCTTGACCTTGCTGCTGACAAACACGGCTTTGCCCCCAAAATCCACCGTCAAGCTCTTGATTCCCAGTTTGTTGTCGCCCTCGGCTTTCCATATCCCGGAGCTGGGATGCGGTGAACAGCCGCCAAGAAACAAAATGCACAGACAAGCAAGCAGAAGATTTTTCATACCGGATTCATGTATGGTTGGCTTGGGAAGACAGCAGATTACCCTGTGGACGCACCAATGTCACTGCCCGATATTTCACCGGGCGGATTTATGTATTTCTTCCGGTGCTGTATCCTTGCAGGATTGTATTCCCCGTAACCCTACATCATGCAACAACCCTACGACCCGAAAACCATCGAAGCGGAAGCCCGCGACTACTGGGAAGCCACCCAGGCCTTCAAGGCAGTGGAAGATCCTGGCCGGGAGAAATTCTATTGTCTGTCCATGTTTCCCTATCCCAGCGGCAAACTGCACATGGGCCATGTACGCAACTATACCCTGGGTGATGTGATTGCCCGGCATCAGCGCATGCTGGGCAAGAACGTGCTGCAACCCATGGGCTGGGACGCCTTTGGCCTGCCAGCAGAAAATGCGGCGATCAAGAACAAGACTGCGCCGGCGAAATGGACCTATCAGAATATCGAGCATATGCGCAAGCAGCTCAGGGAGCTGGGCTTTGGCTACGACTGGGATCGGGAGTTCGCCACCTGCCAACCGGACTACTACAAGTGGGAACAATGGATGTTTACCCGCCTGATGGAAAAGGGCCTGGCCTATCGCAAGACTGCGACAGTGAACTGGGATCCCGTGGATCAGACCGTACTGGCCAACGAACAGGTCATAGATGGCAAGGGCTGGCGCTCCGGCGCACCGGTTGAAAAACGCGACATCGAGCAGTGGTTCCTCAAGATCACCGACTATGCCCAGGAACTGCTGGACGACCTGGACAAGCTCGATCAGTGGCCGGAACAAGTTGTCGCCATGCAGCGCAACTGGATTGGACGCTCTGAAGGGGTGCAGATGAATTTCGCCATCAAGGGCCGGGATGAACATCTGAGTGTATTTACCACCCGCCCGGATACTCTCATGGGGGTGACCTATGTGGCAGTGGCTGCCGAACATCCTCTGACATTGCAGGTTGCCAAATCCAATCCTGAGCTGGCTGCCTTCACCGAGGAATGCAAGCAAGGCGGCGTATCCGAGGCGGAAATCGAAACCATGGAAAAGAAGGGCTTTGCCCTGGGCATAGAGGCGCTGCATCCGGTCTCCGGCGAGCCCGTGCCTGTATATGCAGCCAACTTCGTACTCATGAGCTACGGCACCGGCGCGGTCATGGCCGTACCCGCCCACGACCAGCGCGACTGGGAGTTTGCCGAGAAATACGGCATACCCAAAAAGCAGGTGATTTATCCCGCAGATGGCAGCGAAGCCGGCATCGATCAGTCCGCCTATACAGAAAAGGGTGTGCTGGCCAATTCCGCCCCTTTCGACGGCCTGACCTCAACAGCAGCCTTCGACGCCATCGCCGCCTGGCTGGAAGAACATGAAAAAGGCGGCAAGCAAATCAACTTCCGCCTGCGCGACTGGGGGGTTTCCCGCCAGCGCTACTGGGGCTGCCCGATTCCGGTGATCCGCACCGCCGATGGCGGCACTCGCGCAGCAGACCATCTGCCGGTGGTATTGCCGGAAGACGTGATCGTGGATGGATCTGGCTCACCGTTGAAGAAAATGCCGGAATTCTACGCCCTGGGCAATGGCGAGGAGCGCGAGACCGACACCTTCGACACTTTCATGGAATCGAGCTGGTATTACGCCAGATATTGTTGCCCTGACAATGATGAGGCCATGCTGGACGAACGCGCCCGCTACTGGTTGCCGGTGGATCAATATGTGGGTGGCGTGGAACATGCCGTGCTGCATCTGCTGTATGCCCGCTTCTACAACAAGCTGCTGCGGGATGAAAACCTGCTGGACTGTGACGAACCCTTCACCCGCCTGCTCACCCAGGGGATGGTGATCGCCGATACCTATTACCGTCAGAACAGCGATGGCTCCAGGGAATGGTTCAACCCGGCGGATGTGGAAATCGAGCGGGATGACAAAGGCCGGGTGGTGCGTGCAATACTAAAATCCGATGGCGCGCCGGTAATTTACGGCGGTGTGGAAAAAATGTCCAAGTCCAGGAACAATGGCGTGGATCCGGAACCATTGATCGAACGCTACGGCGCAGATACCGTGCGTCTGTACACCATGTTCACCGCACCACCGGAACAGTCCCTGGAATGGTCGGACGAAGGAGTGGAAGGCGCTTTCCGCTTCCTGCGCCGGGTATGGAATATGGCCCTGGAGCATGCGGACACCATCCGTAATGCTGCAGACGACAAACCAGCGGACGATGATCAACTGCGCAGCGCCCGCCGGGAAATCCACAGCATCCTGAAAAAAGCGCTCTACGACTACCAGCGACAGCAGTTCAATACCGTGGTATCCGCCTGCATGAGCATGGTCAATATTCTCGCCAAGGTAGAAAACGCCGTGCTGCTGCACGAAGGCCTGGGTATAGTGCTGCGGCTGCTGGCGCCCATCGCCCCCCACATCAGCCACAAGCTGTGGATCGAACTGGCCTACGGCGAGAACGTGCTGACCGCCGGCATGCCGGAAGTTGATGAGGATGCCCTGCGCCAGGACAGCATCGACTATGTGGTGCAAGTCAACGGCAAGACACGGGGCAAGGTGAGCGTAGCGGCGGATGCGGACAGGGAAACGGTGGAAAAGGCGGCGCTGGAGAATGAAAATGCCCGACGCTTTATGGGTGAAGCCAGGGTGCGCAAGGTGATCGTGGTGCCCGGCAAGCTGGTCAACATCGTAGCAAAATGATAAATATTGCGCCATTGAAGGGGCCACTGGTTAAGCCGTCATCCCGGCGCACAATCCCACGGATGGGCGAAGGTACGAGCCCATGGATGGGCGAAGGTAGAACAACGCAGGAGCAGTTGTCGAGAACAACGCAGGAGCAATTGCCGAGACCGGAATCCATACACTGCACAGGCAGGGATTGCGGCTGCCGCCGGAATCACAACAAATCATTACCGGACTGTTTCAAGACCATATTCTTGTTGAGCATTGTATTGCTGCTGAGTGCCTGCGGCTTCCAACCCAGGGGAGAATCTGCACGACCGGACGCATCCATCAGCCCGCTGTTCATCACCGGCTTGGCGCAGCACCATCCCCTGGTGCGGGAGCTGCGCCGCCAGTTGCAGATCAGTGGCGTCAGCCTGGCTGCAGAGCAGGATCAGGCAGCCACCATCCTGCACCTTGAAAGACCGAGCCGCAAGCGCAGCGTATTCTCCGTGAACGCCAATAACAAGGCCGTGGAATATGAAGTCCGCCACAGCCTGCGCTATAGCATCGAACACCCTCCGGGCAACATGGTACGCAAGCATCAGCAGCTGACTACGGCTTACATCATCTACAATCCCGGCGGACAACTACTGGGGCGCACCCGCGAAGCCGAGCAACGCAGCCAGGATGCCTACCATGAACTGGCGCAGCGCCTGCTGAACCAACTCGGCAGACTCCGCTAATGCGCCTGCGCCTGGAACAACTCAACTCCCATCTGGCTGGCAATCTTGCGCCCGTATATGTGGTGACGGGAGATGAACCGCTGCAACAGGGAGAAGCCGCAGATGCCATCCGTGCGGCAGCGCGCCAGGCTGGCTATCTGAGCCGTGAAATCTTCGAGGCCGATGCACGTTTTGACTGGAACCGCCTGAATGAAGAAGCCAACGCCCTGTCCCTGTTTGCCGAACAGAAAATCATCGACCTGCGCCTGCCTTCCGGCAAGCCAGGCGCCATCGGCAGCAAGGCACTGACAAGCTATTGCGAGAACCTTCCCCCGGACACCCTGCTGCTGCTCACCCTGCCCAAACTGCCTCTCACCAGCAAGTGGATGAAATCCCTGGACAAGACCGGCGCAATCATTCAGATCTGGCCCGTGGATGAGCGCCAGCTGCCGCGCTGGATGCAGCAACGCATGCGCCTGGCCGGGCTGCAGGCAGAACCCGGGGTGGCGGAAATGCTGGCCGAACTGACCGAAGGCAACCTGCTTGCGGCCAGGCAGGAAATGGAAAAACTGGCACTGTTGTTCGGCACAGAAAAAATCACCCAGGAACAGGCGGCTTCCGCCATCTCCGACAGCTCCCGTTTCGACGTCTATGCCCTGGTGGATGCAGCGCTGGCGGGAAAAACCAAACGCTGCATCCGCATCATTTCCGGCCTGGCCGGAGAAGGCATCCCCCTGCCCGTGGTACTGTGGGCACTGGCACGGGAAGTGCGCACCCTCAACATCTTGGCTCAGGATATCGACGCAGGCGCATCCGTGCAGCAGGCGCTGAGCCGGGCAAGAGTTTGGAAAAACCGTATTCCCCTGGTCAGTTCCGGACTCAAGCGTTTGCAGGCAC
>JAJRUY010000276.1 GCA_024277555.1 Gammaproteobacteria bacterium
CCCCCGGCGCACATGCCGCCAGCAGAAACACTGCTAACAGAATTGCAGACCACGAGAATATGTCTTTTCTGCCAGCAGGAAAGACAACATCTATTGTATGTAAAGATACGAAGGACTTTGAGAAATACTGATTCATTATGATCGTAGACCTGTCATTGCGGAGTTTGTTGAAATTATCTATCGTGCCGAAACTGATATTTCTGTGTGAAGAACATCACATTTGTTCCTTCGGAGCGCCAAAAGGGATTTGCTTATACGCAAGATATCGGCCAAAAGCCGGTATCTTGCGTGAAAGACACCACACTAGCGAGCCTCTAATTCGTGACCCACATCAGGGTTTTTCCGCATCCCGCACCTGCGATCAACCACTCGGGGATCAAAACCATCAGCGGTATTCCTCGCCGGACTGGTGTTTTTGATCCAGGAAACCATATTGTTGTATTCTACCCGCTCCATGCGGTGGGCAGACGACTCATCAGCGGGCTATGCTGGCACCATTAGAGTAAGGACGCTGGTAACACCAATAAGGTTGCCTATATTCCACCAATACCGCTATTCCACTGTTGCTGTGGGTGGAGTGCCGCAATTCTTTGAGCTTTAGGAATATCGTATTTAATGAATACTATGGTGGACGAAATCAGGGCTATTTTGGCGGAAAGTCTGCAGCTGGGTACACGCGCCGACAGCCTGCAGGCCGACTCACCTTTGCTGGGAAACCTGCCGGAACTGGACTCAATGGCGGTGGTAAATGTCATCACCGCACTGGAAGAGCAGTATGGCCTCGTTTTCGACGATGATGAAATTTCCGCAGAAATATTCGAGACGCTGGGCGAACTGGCCTCCTTTGTCGAGCAGAAGATCCATTCATGACCAAGCCCCTCAGGCTGATTTCCGTTAAGCCTGCCTTTATTCCCGCTCCTGCCGGAAATCTCTTTACCCTCTATTTGTGCAGGAAAGACATCCAGGCTGCCGGACACGCGGTACTGTTTATGCCCCCCTTCGCGGAGGAACTGAACAAGTCTCGGCGCATGATTGCCTTGCAGGCACGGCAGTTTGCACAAGCCGGGCTGGGGGTACTGATACCAGACCTGTACGGCACGGGCGATAGTGAAGGTGACTTCAGCGAGGCAAGCTGGCAAATCTGGGAACAGGATGTGGCCACGGCGGTAAGCTGGTTGCTGGATCAGGGCGTGACGCGCATCTCTCTGTGGGGTATGCGCCTTGGCATTCACCTGGCCCTGGGATTGATACCCCTCCTCGCCGACCACCTGGAACGTATTCTGCTCTGGGCACCGGTAATTCGCGGCGATCAGATGATGACCCAATTTCTGCGCCTGCGTCTGGCCGCCGACATGATGACCGAGGGGGAAAAGATCTCAACCCGGGATCTGCGCGCACAGCTGGCAGCCGGCCGGGAAGTCGAAGCAGCAGGCTACACACTTTCGGCCAGACTGGTCGGTGAGGTGGACAAACTCAATCTCACCACCCTGATTCCCGACGCCTGGCCGCCCATCGACTGGTTCGATCTGGCGCCCACTGGCAGCACCACCCCCAACGTTGCCGGCCAGCGGGTCAGGGCCGCATGGAACGATGCCGGCGCTCATGTCAGCCACCATTTGGTTACCGGCACATCCTTCTGGAATACGCCGGAAATCACCCTCGTGCCAGAACTGCTGGCACGCACCAGCGAAGTTATGGCAAAGCAGCAAGATCGTGGAGGTCGGGCGCATGGAGGTTGAGGAAATCCCGCAATGCCACACTTGCCGTGGGGAACAGGTCATCGGCATACTTCATCGTCCTGCCCGACCGGCACCCACCGGTGTGCTCATCATCGTAGGCGGCCCCCAGTACCGGGTAGGCAGTCATCGCCAGTTCACCCTTCTTGCCCGCTATCTAGCCTCCCAGGGCACAACTGTTTTCCGCTTTGACTATCGAAGCATGGGCGACAGCGAAGGTGAGGTACGGGATTTTGAGGACATTGGCGAGGACATCAACGCCGCCCTTGATCGCTTCTTTCAGCAGATACCCGACCTGTCCCAAGTTGTCATCTGGGGCCTGTGCGACGCCGCCTCGGCGGCCCTGTTCTACGCCCATCAGGACAGCCGCGTGGCAGGCCTCGTCCTGCTCAACCCGTGGGTGCGAACCGAATCGGGTGAGGCGCGCACTTACCTCCGACACTACTACGTGCAGCGCTTGCTCAGTGGCGCCTTCTGGACGAAGGTCTTGTCAGGCAAGTGGCGTCCGGGTACTTCCCTGTCAGCCTTCCTGGGAATGCTGAAGCGAAGCCGAACGGGCAAGGCACCGGCCAAGGCCAAACCAGAGGATAATCCACCACCAGCCACCGCTCCGCTCCCAGAACGCATGGCATACGGTTTCCAGAGATTCAGGGGAAAGATCCTGATAATATTGAGTGGCAACAATGATTACGTTGCGGATGAATTCCGGGACATGGTGGCCGAATCTCCACGTTGGCAGCACCTGCTGTCACGACCATCGGTGGAACAGCATGATCTCCCACAGGCCAATCACACCTTTTCAAGGCAGGACTGGCGGGATCAGGTGGCCACATGGACCGGGGAGTGGCTGACTTCACTTCCCGACCGGAACAGTCGTTAACAAAGCAGGGATACTTATGATTTTGCTTTTCGGGCTCCCCCGATCGGGGACAACCTGGGTGGGAAAGATACTGGACAGCCACCCCCGCACCCTCTATCGTCACGAACCCGACAGCTGGCGCCGCATTGATGCCCCCCTGGCCCCTTCACTAGAAGAGATGGAAAGTTATGCATCGACATTGACAGACTATGCACAGCAGGTTGCCAGTATGCGCGGCCTGAAGGTCAGCGGCAAATTGCCGCTTTTCCCCAAAGATTACCAGTCCCCCTGGGGATTCCGGACACGCCAGCTCTGGTTGCTGGCGGTAAAAGTCGGCGCGCGATACCTGCCCAGTCTGGAGGACACCACCATTCCGGACATGATTCGTCGACCAGACCAAGTCAAGGTGGAAATCGTCTGGAAATCGATAGAATCAGCTGGCCGGCTGGGGCCCCTCACCCAACTGCTCCCCGACAGCTGCGGCATCCTGCTGATCCGTCATCCCTGCGACTACATCAGCTCGATGTTGCGTGGCGCGAGCAAGGGGGACAGTTTGTCTCCAGCACCCCGGCCAGCGAGGATTACAGCGCTCTCGAGCAATTGCTGGAAACCGCGCCGGCCCACCGGTAGGGTTTGGACATGACCTATCTTCGCACCCTGACGCCGATTGAACGCTCCGCCTGGCGCTGGACACTATGGAACGAAAAAGCCATGGAAGACATCCAGTCGCAGGCAAACCGCAGGGTGGTACGCTATGAGGACTTCTGCGCCGGCCCGGCGAGGGCGGCCCGGCATTTGTTCGACTTCTGCGGTCTGAGCTGGCAATCACAGACCGAACAGTTTCTGGTGGACAGTTCTGGTAAAGATGATAGCGCCTACTATAGCGTCTACAAGGACTCCTCCCAGGCAGCCACCACCTGGCGCAAGCGGCTGTCCGCCGAAAATATAGAAAAGATCCTCGCCATTACCACCAAGAGTCTGCCCGGCGCATTGTACCCCCCGTAATCTAAACGAATGGCACACAGGAAAATGTTACCCTTCCCCCGACAATTCCCAATACAACTCCGCGTTATGGGCATCATCAGCTGTTCGCTATGGTTGCTCGGGAATGCCCATGCCGAGGTGCTGGCCGTCGGCCCTGGCAGACCTTATGCACAACCCAGCGTAGCCGCGGAGTTCGCCCAGGACGGCGATGTCATCGAAATCGACGCCAGTGGCCGTTACGATGGTGATGTAGCCGTGTGGCGGCAAAACCGCCTGACCATCAGAGGCATTGGCGGAAGGCCCCATATACACGGCACGGGTGCGCATGCCAAGGGAAAGGGGCTGTGGCTTATCCAGGGCAATGATACCGTGGTGGAAAACATCGAGTTTTCTGGCGCCAGGGTTCCCGACAAGAATGGCGCCGGCATCCGGCAGGAAGGCTCGGGACTCACCGTCCGGCGTTGTTATTTTCACGATAATCAAAACGGGATTCTCGCCGGAAAGAATAAACAGAGTTCAATACTCATCGAGCATTCCGAGTTTGCCCGAAATGGCCATGGGCGGGGACAGACTCACAATATCTACGTCGGTCGTATCCGGCGCTTTGAAATACGTTTCAGCTATATCCACCATGCAAAAATCGGCCATAACGTAAAGAGCCGGGCCATGGAAAATCATATTCTGTACAACCGCATCATGGATGAAAAAAACGGCACATCAAGCTACGCCGTGGACCTGCCTAATGGCGGGCTATCCTTCCTCATCGGCAATCTCATCCAGCAAGGACCGCTCACGGATAACCGCAGCATCATTTCCTATGGCGCTGAAGGACTGACCCATTCCGATAACCAGCTATGGATCGTGAACAACACCATTACTAATGACCGTTCCTCTGCGATCTTCATCAAGGCAAAAGAGGGGGCGCAAGCTCATATCCTGAACAATTTATTTATCGGCAAAGGGATCCTGCTGAAGGGACGCGGTCAGCTGTCACACAATATCGGCCCTGATTCATCGGAAAATGTCGTTGCTCGCAAGACCTATGACTACCAACTCATCGCAGGCGCACCCGCCATCGGTGCCGGTCTCGGCGCGGAGGCCTTGGCTCACCTTGGCAAGGGATTCGATCTTGCCCCAAAATTTGAGTATGTACACTTGGCAAACTCCAGACCACGTCGCCAGGTGGGGCAAATGGATATCGGTGCCTACGAATATGCCCCGCAGGGCATAGCCACAATCTATTATTAAAAGTACCCGGGAATCAAACGACAGGATTCAATTTCTGAATACCCGCCTCAGAACCAGCAAAAGCCGTATCAACAGAGGTGGCAACATCCCGATCTGGCAGAGCCTCTTTATCTCGGGGATATCTTCCTCATAGTTCCTCACTCTTTCGGCAAGTATTTTTACAGTGGCAAATTCACCCTCATACAGGGCACTGCGTAGAGTATTCCTGACACTGCAAAGGAGTATATGGCGCTGCGTATTCGGAACAGAATCCATTTTATCGAGAAGCCTGTGCGCAAAACGGGTCCGGTAACGCAGGTCTTTCTGCGCCTTTTCAAACTGGCTGTTGGCACTATTTTCATGCACGACAAGCTGTACGCTTGCCGCAATCCCCACACAGCTCGTCTGCAGAACCAGGTGGTACATCAGATCTGTAATCTCCCAGCACCACAATGCTTCATCGAAGCCACCCACCTGTTCGAACAGTTCCCTGTCCACGCAAATGGTACCTGAAGCAATATTGATGATGAGGTCGGAATAAAACTGGTTTGCGAGAAAATCACCATCGACCCTGTCCAGGTTTGGGAGTCTCTGCGGTAAAATCTCTTCACGTTCGACACTATCGCCCACCATGACACGAAAGGAACCGACGGTAAGCTGAAGGCCCGGGACTTGTCTGCGCAAGCGGAGATAGTTGGAAAGACAGCCCGGAAGCAGCTCATCATCGGCATCCAGAAATAACAATATGGGATATTGGCTGAGCCGCACGCCGTAATTGCGCGCTGCAGAAGGGCCTGCGTTTTCCTGACGCTCGAAGCGTACAAGATCACCAAAAGCGTAGACCACCTCCTCCGGGTTGTCGGTACTGCCATCATCAATAACGATGATTTCGGTATCCACACCGTGCTGATCCAATACCGACCTGATCGTCCGAAAAATGGTCTTCTTCTTATTGTAAAGCGGGATTATGACACTGACACCGCGCATCCGGTCAACATCCCCTCCCCCACTATCAAACATTCCCGCTGGCATATGCGTTACCAAGCCAATAACAAGAAATACACTACCTTTATCCCCGCCGGACACAAGTCCCCAGCTTTTTTGTTCCCGATTGTCCCCAATAGAGGAAAGAGCCCGGGCACCAGAGCAGAAAAAAAGCAGGGATACAGAAATGATCCTGCGCTTACTGCTTCTCTATCACACCGGCCACGACAGCCGTCCCGGATCCAAACCCCCTCTATGCCGCTACCCCCACGCTTGCTTCCTCCTCCACACATCGCGTTATATTCTGCAGGGCAACAAGAATGAAGCAGATGTCTCCCTTCCCCCAGAGTAATCAACATATCAAAAATATCAGGAAATTACCTGATCCACCATCAACCGGCCACGGCCAAGTATCCTTTGGGAAGTCCTTTCCATCGAGCTGTTGGCCTGACATATCCCATACCGGATCCAATAATATTCTGGAACAGACCAGAAACCTTTGCGGCCACCACCACTAAAACATGGCCCGTCATCAGTAAAGCCAGGATTTCATACATAGCGGGGGGGGACCCTGCGGGCGTTATGCAGCAAACGGAGAAAGAACGGCAGCGGCTGCTTATCCCAGGGTGTAAAGCGGGGAACCTGGTAGGGATCTGAAAGCATCCTGGCAGCTCCGGGGGACGTGGAAACGGCACCACTGAAGCCCAGGGATTCGACGATATCGCGCTCGACCCTGCGATAATCCTCCCCCGGCTGGCCATTCGGATAAGCAAACAGATCAACCGGGGCACCGATGGTATCCTCCAGCACGTCCTTGCTTCGTGAAATCTCTTTTTTTGCCTCATCAGGGCTCAGCGTGGACAATATGGGATGATTGCAGGTATGAGCACCAATAGTCATCCCTGCCTCATGCAGCTTACGCACGCCCTCCCGGCCCATCATCAGACCGGATGATGACTCAACCTCACAGATTTCAACGAGCTGACGCACCCGGCTGGCACGCTGTGCAAAGGGCAGGTATTTCAACCGGGGGATAATCACCTTAGTCGCCTGCCTGCGCGCAGCGGGGGTATTAACCTGAAATTCACTCAGTTTCATTGATGATAAATCCAGCTGCTGACGTGGGGTATCCCGGATGGCATCCAGCACTTCGTCATTCCACATGCACTCATCGTGGAAGAAGCCGGTGGCAATAAAAAATGTGGCATGCAACCCATGTCTTTCAAGGATCGGCAAGGCGAGCGTCACATTATCCGCATAGCCGTCATCAAAGGTGATACAGGCGCTTCTCGCGGGCAGGTCACCCGCTTCCAGGCGTTCAATCGCTTCCTGCAGAGGAATAACACGAAAATACCTGGCAAGCAGTTGCATCTGCCAGTTAAATTCCTGCTCGGTTACTTCACCGGGCCTCACGGGATCTGCTTCGGCCAGCACCCGATGGTAGATCAGCACGACCAGGCGCGCGCGCCGGCCTGCAGGGAATGCCTGGCTCGACATGGCGCGGCCTAAAGACAGGAATGATGCCGTCATCTCAATTGTTACCCTGAATTACGTGAAAAACAGTAGAACATAAAAACAGCTACCACCTCCTCATCACGCCTTGCCCCGGAGGACGAACCGCCACCTTTGGAAGAGCAGCCGGAACCTCCTGCCCGGCGCCTGTCTTACTGCTGAGTTCACGCTCAACCACCAGCCTGGTAATTACAAGGATAGCGATCAAGGTATAGTACAGATCAAAGTATGCCAATCCTAGGAATGCCCCACCCACCGCATAACCAATCAGGCTCACCTGGATCATTGCCGCCAGATCCGATGCCCATTTCAGGTCATCTCTGTTTTTTGTCATTCTGATGATCCGCGAGCCGCTCAGGATTGCCAGGAGGCCAAGACCCATAAAAAGCGCCAGACCAATGAATCCGTGCTCTCCCAGCACTTCAAAATAGATGCTGTGGGCATCATGGAAATTTTCCGGTTCCGGTGCAAACTTATAGAACAGCGTTGGATTAAAGGCATTGAAGCCTCCGCCAACAATGGGGCGGGTCTTGGCCAGGTTATAAGCAAACCACCAGGCATTGATTCTTCCCAGCGCCGAACCATCCTCCTCGTAGGTTTGTATTGTGTTCATTCTGTCGAACCATTTTTCCGGCATAAACTGCAGTAGGGCCGGCACAATCAATAGAAAAGCGATCAAGATCATGCCTTTACGGCGGCTTTTCATCGCCATGAAAATGGCCATGACACTAATTGACAGGAGTGCGCCTCGTGAGTAGGAACTCAGCGTTGACAGGGCACAAAGTCCCATGGCGCCCATCAAGCCCCATTTCACCCAGCGGTTGTCCGAATTCAACTGCAAATAGCGCAGTAACGGCAGGGTCATCACCAGGGCCAGCGCAATGGAATTGTTGCCGCTGATAAAGGAGCCTTCCGGTCCCCACACCATGTACCTGCCACCGGACGCGATAGAAAAAATACCACCTTTTACCCCGAAAAATGCCAGCGACCCCGCGACGACCCACACCAGCACATGTAATCGCTCCCGATTCTGAATCAACATGATGGTTATAATCGTCATAAACTGGATCTTGATCATTCGGATCCATTCGGGGTATGCGCTTTCGGGTACTAACGCAAATAGCGTGGTGAAACACATCCACAGAACAAACAATACCCACACCGTCGTCAAAGGCGTCCAGGGAAATCTTTTTTGTTCTCTGAAAAAAAGAAGGCTCAACAGAGTCGCAACGGCAACAATCGTCGCAAATGGAAAATTGTATGCAAATCCATACGTAAAACGATGCGGGTTCATGAACCCCAGCCATGCCCACATATAGGCACCAACATAGGGCCGCATGAGAATAAAGGGTACCGAACCCAGAATGATCAGTATGAGGGCAATATCTCGCATTTCTAATCTGACCGGCTATACCATCGAGTCATATTCATACGGCATGACGTCATTTCTTCACCCCGTAGGTAGCCACGCGAAAGCCTTTAAAAAAGAGAAATGTCGACAGCATCGGCCAAAACACTCTCCAAAAACAAGCACTGACATCAGCCTGCTTCCGGCAGATCGCCTGCCAGCGAGTCCGGATGAAGATAGCTGGCCACATAGGGCGAGATGAGATGATCAGGATTCCTGGCAAGAAATCCCCTGCCTTCAGCCGAAATCACTGTGATATCGTCCCGGGAAAGCTCTTTGCGCCAGCGCAAACTCTTTTTGATAGTTCCGACATTATCCAGGCGCATGGAATTGCCCAATATGTGATGCTCGGTTTCACGAAAATTACCAAGCTCATCGCAGCGGGAAACACCCAGAAAGTCATAGATTCTGTTTAGTTCCTGCAGCGGCTCTTCGCACAGGGTGTCATAGTCAATCATGAGGCCGCCGCCGCATTGCTGGAAAATCCTACTGATTCTCCACTGCTCTTCCAACCATTTGCGAGCAGCAACCCGCACGGGCCAGTGCTTGATTCGCACGTGAGAGGCGACCACACCTTTCATGTCCCGTATCAGATACAGCACTTTCACATTGAATTCGGGGATCTGTTTCAAGAAGCGGATGCGATAGCAATCCTTTTGCGCATCCACAAACACCTTGGCGCCGGCAATCCGCAGGGCAGATTCTATGTACACCAGATTTGTCTTATCAGTCTGCCTGATGCGATCTCCGAAAAATGCCGTGCGCCGTATCAGCGAGTCCCTGAATCCCTCCAGCCAGGGGAAAATACCACCGGGAAAAGCGCCAGTCAGGTAACGATTGAAGCGCTTGTTATCCAGCAGTTGATAGGCCGTACCAAACGAGATTTTACCAAACTGAAGACCATTGGCCTCCACGGCCTTGCCAATTTCCTGGAAAAAGGGACAGGATTGAACAGGTACGCCACAAGAACAGGGAAAGTCACCCCCCTGGCTGGGATTCCAGCCCTCCATCTCCCCAGTTGTTGTCAGCTCTGGATGGGCATTCAACAGAAAAGACAGTAAAGTCGAGCCGGAATAGGATGATGATGTGATGTACAGGACGTCCGGCATCTTAGTTCACACAGTCGGCGAGCAGGTAGCTGAGTTTTTCCGCGCCCGAGGCGCGGGAATATTCCTGAACCTTCTCAAGAGCAGGAACCACCGCAGAGCCGGACTGGACGGCCTCAAGAAATGCCACCAGCTTCTCCCTGATATCATCTATATCCGGCAGGCGGGCTATGTGAGAAACACCAAATTGCTGCAATAACCGGGCAGTATCACCTTCCGGGTCGGTTAACGCCAGAATCGGACGCTGCGCACGCAGATACTCGTACACTTTGGCCGGTATCTGATGGTTACAATTCGCCGCCTGAAATACCAGCAGGCCGTCCGCAGACAGCATCTCCGCCAACGCCTCTTTATAGGGCAGAGCAGGCCGCAAGACGACAATATCCTCAAGACCATACTTCCTGAGTATCTCACCATGATATTGATCATGGCCCGTGGCCCGTAGGATTATCGTCAGATCACCGCCTTGAATCCTGCCTTCACTAACCAGCTCCGCAACCGCCGCAAAAAAGGCGCGAGGATCCCTCTCTTCCGGATACAGGATTCCACTATGGACAAGAGTAATGCCCTTGTTGTCTGAGGATGCAGGCTTGATCCGGGAGGCCTGAAGAAAATTCTCCTCATCATAGCCATTGGCTATTACCTCCCATCGCGCAGAGGGAAGACGAGGATAGCGTTGCGCATACATTGCCTGGGTACCCGCTGTCGTAAACACCACCTTGCTGGCATTCTCTACCATGCGTCTCTCAATACGAAGAAACGCCTTGCGAACCAGCGGATCTGAGGGGTAGTCATCTTCCGTCATTGAATCACGACAGTCTGCGATCCATGGCAACCCACTGAGCCGATGCAATGTCGAGCCTATCTTGTGGGCGGTCGCAATGGGGTATGTTGACCAGATAACCTTTGGCCGATAACGCTTTATCAGCCACCACCCGACCGGTACCGCACTCCACCACCAGCTGGACCAACGATCCGGCGTTGCCACGAAACGTGGATACCGCCCACCTACAGACAGATGGCGTGAGGCATCCAGTGCAAAAGTGCGATGGACAATAACCTGAGAGGGAATATCACTCAGCTGGTCTTCGGCGGTCTGCTGATAGGCCCGGGGATGCACGCTCAGTACGATGGGTTGCCAGCCATGATCCAGCAGATACCGTGAGAACTTCAATGTTCTTTGCAAGCCACTACTGCCACAGGTGGGAGGGTAGTGATAGGCAATCATGAGAATCTGCTTCATCGTAGATATATTTTCTGGATCAATACCGCAGCCAACCGACAAGATGGCACCCTACCCAGGAACCACCAACACCAAAGAACTGGCAATCATATCATGGACTATTCCCGTTTCTGATAATCATTTTTCCAAAAAGGGGAAGGGAAGATACGCGGAGGGATGGAAGAAATAGTGTGGTCATACTTTGATATATCCGCACCTCTCCACATATTCTTTACCCCCCCCTTCACGCAAGCGGCGAGATCCTTCTGCCAGTCACATACTACAACCGCACCAGGGCAAAGAGGATAGGGGATTTATGGCGCCGATCCCGCATGCTTTCGACCTGTACGTGGGAAAAATAGGATAAGAGAAACTTCTGCAGACTCCGCTGCGTATATTTGATGACATGTTCGTTCTCATCAATAGGCCCCATACAATCGTCGGGCACAAAGATGAATGCTTTTCCACCAGCACGCAGAATGCGTCTTATCTCCCTGATAAAGACACGGCGACGAATAACGTGTTCCAGAATCTGGGAGGCAATGACAACATCAAACGCACCATCAGGGAAAGGAAGATGCGGCAGTTTCCCCAGGTGCATGGTGACACCTTCATCCGTCAGGCGATTCACAGAATACGCGGAAATCTCCAATCCGTGTAACTGCTTATAGTCCTGAGCCTTCAGGTATCTCAGGATACTTCCATTCCCGCAAGCAATATCAAGTATTGCGTCACTATTGGCTGTCAATTTATGGATCAGCGTATTTTTATCTGGCCATTCACGTCGGGGATCATCCCACGTTTCAGCAAGTCGCTGATCCCAGTAGTCTGCGCTGTTTCCATCAAAACCAATGTTGCATACCAAATGATAGAAAAGAGGAAAATTGTCCGAGACAAGTTTCTTGAACCGCCATGGAATCAATCGCGGCATCGTCTGGCATCCTTCACTTCCCTGTCAATCATGTTTCACCCCGGTTCATGACCATCCATCATGTTTACACCAAAGTGTTAGCCCACACCTTGGCGGAATAAATAGGCGCCTTGATAGTAAGCCAGATCCCAGTTACCAGCAAACGGCCCCCGGCCATCCCGGGAACCACTGGACACAGAAAATCAAGTGACAGAAACCAGCCTATAAATAAGGATAAAATCGCAAGCCATCTCGACGACCACTTCAGCATCACCACCAAGAGTAAAGCAAGATTCAAAGCATCCCGGGCACTTGGGATCAAGACACAGATCGTAGAGGGCGACCCAGTCTTTGCCGAGAACCGTAAAACCAAGGCGAAGCCACACACAATAACCCGCTATTACAAATAGCTTGCAACACCGAGGAGATGGATATCACAGCCAGGATATTCACCCACAAAAAAATTAAAGCCCCAAGAGATAAAAATGGGCTGACAATCCACGAAGAACGACGGGAAGCAGTATTTGGTTCCATGGTGGCAGATTTGTTCATTCCTGCCGTGACCCCGGCTCCCCCTCCATCAATCATCCGCAATAACGACCAACGCCAGAAAATCCGTATCTCACCCAGCAAAGTACGCACCTTAATAGCCATAAATTATACAAGGAATTAACCCCCGTCATGTCTACCCTCCCTGGCAATTCATCACCATTCTTTTGACCCACACGGGCACATTCAGCCAATTAAGAGAGTACATTTGCATAAAACACGCCACCCCACTATCTTGTTTGTCCCAGAAAAACCATGACAGAATAAAACGATAAACACCTACCCCGGGCTGTTAGTGGCAAAGCTTATCCAACCACCTCTGGTTGCCCTGGAGGTAATGGGACATCCGTGTACCTTTGCACCTACCAAGGGTGCTTGTCTTCCAGTACAACTGGTCTATCACAACAATTAAAGAGAACTTGCATTCTGGCCGAAAAAAAGGACATTGCCCGCATATGAAAGACCTTTCCCCCCCACCATGTTCAATGACTGATTTTCACCCAGCATCATGTGCGGACTAGCGGGAATTTTATACCCCAGCGGTAACCAATGGCCTGAACGCACCAAACTCCAGGCGATGATTGGCATGCTTCGGCACCGGGGACCGGATAGTTTTGGGTTTCATATCGAGCCGGGCATCGGTCTTGCCCATGCCCGGCTGAGCATCATTGATCTGGAAGGCGGTACCCAACCACTGCACAACGAAGACCGAAAGGTGTGGGTGGTATTCAATGGCGAGATCTTTAACTACCCCGAATTAACTCACAGCCTGAAACAGCAGGGTCACACCTTTTCCAGCCACAGCGATACTGAGGTAATCGTCCACCTCTACGAGCAGTACGGCGAGGAGTTTATTCACCACCTTAACGGCCAGTTCGCTATCGCCCTGTGGGATCAACACCAGCGCAAGCTGCTGCTGATACGGGATCGGGCCGGCATCCACCCCCTGTTCTATCACCAGCAGGGCGAGCGCTGGCTGTTTGCCTCCGAAGCCAAGGCCATATTGGCCGCACTCGATGAAGCACCGAGTATGAACCCGGTCGCCCTCGACCAGATCATGACCTTCTGGGCGCCCGTGGGTTCGACGACGGTGTTCGCAGGCATCCGCCAGGTTCAGCCCGGGGAGATGATTGTCATCGACGAGGGAGGAAGCAGGACAACCCGATACTGGGATTGGTCCTTCCCCGTGGACGGCGGTTACCATCCCGGGTCGGCGGCAGAGCAGGCCGATGAACTTCACGCCTTGCTGCTGGATGCCACCCGCATACGCCTGCGTGCGGATGTACCTGTGGGAGCCTACCTCTCGGGCGGGCTGGACTCCTCGGCTCTGGCGGCGCTGATCCACGAAAACCATACCGGCTTGCGAACCTTCTCCATCGGTTTCGAGGACGGCGGGCTGGACGAAAGCGATTATCAGCGGGCGATGATCGAGCACCTGGGCACGGAACACAGCCGTATCCATTGCCGCAATACGGATATTGCTGAAGCCTTCGTACAGGCCGTCTGGCACACCGAGGCGCCCGTACTGCGAACGGCACCGGTGCCGATGATGCTGTTGTCCGGCCTGGTTCACGACCATGGGTACAAAGTCATCCTCACCGGAGAAGGCGCGGACGAGGTTCTCGGCGGCTATGATCTTTTCAAGGAGGCAAAGATCCGCTGGTTCTGGGCCCGGAATCCCTCCTCGCGACTCAGGCCTCTCCTGCTCAAGCGGCTATACCCATACCTGGATCTGTCGTCCCGTAGCGGCCAGGCTTACCTGGAGGCATTTTTCGGTGCCGATATCCACAACCCCTCCCTGCCCCACTTTTCCCACATACCGCGCTGGACAACCACCGCAAAATGCAAGCAGTTCTTCTCCGCCGAATTTCGGGCCACCATCGGCCATGACGCCATCGACGACTTCACCACCAGCCTGCCAGCGGCATTCCCTTCGTGGCATGATTTCAACCGCGCCCAGTACATCGAGGTGAAATCACTGATGGCCGGCTATCTCCTGTGCTCACAGGGTGATCGCATGCTCATGGCCAATTCCGTGGAGGGGCGCTTTCCATTTCTGGATCACCGGGTGATTGAATTTGCCAACCGGCTCCACCCCAGTCTGAAGATGAAGGTACTCAACGAAAAGTACCTGCTCAAGCGGGCCATGCGGGATCATTTGCCCGGCAAGATCGTGAGGCGCTACAAACAACCCTTTCGCGCCCCCGATATCCCCGCCTTCTTTCACGGCGAAACGGTGCCGGCGTACGTGTCTGAATTATTGAGTGAAGACTGCCTGAGGCGTTACGGCTATTTTAACGAGAAAAGAGTTGGTTATCTGCTGAAAAAAATCAACCATGGAAAAACCCTGGGATACGCAGACAACATGGCGCTGGTCGGTATTTTGTCCACTCAGGTATGGCATCATCTGTTTATCGAAAATTATCAAAACAATATCAGGAATCCGGCCGACAAAGGCGATATCGATCCTGGAATCGAGGTGTAAAAATGTCTGTAGCACAAAAGACCCGTCACTACATTCTGGAGAACATTCTCTTTACGGATGACGAATCTGTGATGAACGATAGCTACTCCTTTCTGGAGATGGGGATCATCGACTCCACGGGTATCCTGGAATTGATCTATTTCCTCGAGGAAGAATTTGGCGTCAAGGTGGATGATACGGAAATGATCCCTGAAAACCTTGACTCCATAGACAATATCGCTGCATTTGTGACCAAAAAGAGGACACAGGCGACGGAGACATGACTATGACGGAATCCCCCATTTTATCCGCACGCGTTCTCAACCTCGACTGTGGCAGGGAAGTGAAGAAGATCGCCACGAGCCTGCGCGACGCGCTGGCCTCACGCCTTCACCGCCGGGGACTGGTGGTGGCCATATCTGGCGGCATTGACAGCTCCGTATCAGCCGCATTGAGTGTCCAGGCCATCGGTGCAAAAAAAGTCTTTGGCTTGCTGCTGCCCGAGAAGGATTCGTCCCCCGAGAGCCTGTCCCTGGGCAAAAAACTGGCAGAACAGCTGGGGATCACCTACCTGGTACAGGATATCGGCCCCGCGCTCGAGGCCATCGGCTGTTACCAATGGCGCGATGAAGCGATCAAGAGTGAGTTCCCGGACTTCACGCCAGAATGGAAAAGCAAGATCCGCATATCGGGCGGCGCGGAAGGACGCTACAACCGCTTTCTCCTTGTGGTGCAATCACCCGCCGGCGAGGTCAGCGAAAAGCCGCTGGGGCTGAAAACCTATTTGCAGATCGTCGCAGCCACCAGTTACAAACAGCGTATACGCAAGACCATCGAATATTTTCATGCCGACCGTCTCAACTATGCCGTGGTGGGTACCCCCAACCGCCTCGAATATGACCAGGGATTCTTCGTCAAGAACGGCGATGGCTCCGCCGACGTCAAGCCCATCTCCCATCTCTACAAGAGCCAGGTTTACCAGTTGGCGGAACACCTCGGCATCGCCGGGGAAATTCGCCGGGCGACGCCCACCACCGACACCTACAGCCTGCCCCAGGGACAGGACGAATTCTATTTTTCCTTGCCCTACAAAGAGATGGACATCGCCCTCTGGGCCTACAACCACCACGTGGCGACCGCCGGCCTGGCCCAGTTTCTGGGAGTCAGTGAAGAAGCAGCACAGGCCATCTACAAAGACATTGAGACCAAGCGGACAACCACGCGATACCTCCACATGCCGCCCGTCATGGTGGAACCAGTGACCGAGATTAATATCTAGACAACTTCCGGGCATACCCACTGTTTGTCCGGTATATGCCCCACAACGACAAAGCGGGGGGGGTTAATTCCATAAGCCGCATTCAGCATATGGAAAATTTGACCAGAAACGCATAGCGATGGAAATCCAGTCCCATGAATGAACCCCGGAACCATAAAGCCTGGATAGGCAGGCTTGAGCAATCCATCCGCTTTCTGCCAGACAAGCCTGAAGAAACCGCAACGTCGACACTGCATGCCCTGTGGCTTGCTGCCGCAGGACAACCTGCTTCTGCCGAACGTGCCATACAGATGGATCTCCCCATGCTGACTGATCAGCAATATGCTGAACTGGAATTGCTGGTTCAACGGCGAATCGAAGGCATTCCCCTGGCACATCTCACAGGCCGACAACAGTTCATGAGCGCTGAATTGCTGGCCGGGCCCGAGGCATTGATTCCTCGAAAGGAAACCGAGATTCTTGCTCGCTGCGTCATTGATTTGCTTGAAAGATCCGAGGAGCAGGTTGATGCCCCTACAGTCATCGATACCTGTACAGGTGCCGGCAACCTGCCAATTTCCTTTGCCTTGCATTCACAAAAGGCCTGCATCTTTGCCGCGGATCTGTGCCCCAATGCCGTTGGACTGGCAAGACGGAACGTGAAGCACATGAATTTGGCCTGTCGGGTCGACATCCAGTCAGGGGATTTACTCGCGCCATTCGATAACGAAAAATTCCATGGCAAGGTGGATATCCTTTCCTGCAATCCACCCTATATATCTACGGGCAAGGTGCAGACGATGGAATTGGAGATCGCCGCGTATGAACCAAAACTTGCATTTGATGGTGGGCTATTTGGCATTTCCATTCTCCAACGCCTGATTCAGGAAGCCCCCCGATTCCTGAAATCCGGTGGATGGCTGGTTTTTGAGGTAGGTGTGGGTCAGGGAAGAGTCATGGCCAAACGCCTGTCTGGATACAATGATTTCAATCATGTCGAGACACATGAAGATAAAAATGGCGATATTCGGGTCATCGCTGCCCAACGCTCTTGATTGATAAACGGGGTCTCGACGTCGGCCGAGCTGATTCAGCCAGCCAGCCGAAAATTTCCTGCACGGCACCGTATCAGGCTGTTTTCCGGACAGCTGTGGACAAGTACCGGAATACGGTCAGAGGTTTTTCAAGCCGGGAGCTGGTCACCTATTGCCTCGCCTTGTGCTGGAAGGAAACACCACCATGCAGAAGATACCGAAAGGCCTCCTTGCCGGTATTTGCATTGATGCTGACCCTCGGCAGGGCATAAATCTCGCTGCCCGTCACCACCGGCCCCGGGGAGCATGCCACCGCCGCTTCATAACCACACTCCTTCGCCATGGCCATATGCGCATCCGTGAAATCGCCAGGCCTGCCACCAAAGGGATAGGCCAGATGCCTCACCCTGCCGGTACGCTGTTCGATGCAGTCCCTGGAATCCCTGAGTTCACGCAATGCCTCATCCGGGGAAAGCTGGCTCAGGCGGCGATGGGTCACCGTATGCGAGCCTATTTCCACCAGCGAGGAACCGAGCATCTCATCGATATCAGGCCAGTCCAGAAGACGAAACTGCGGGTAGACGGCCGAGTCTTCGATATCCCGCGGCGAAATATGGAGCTGTTGCCCCAACGCGCGAATCTCGGCATCGATGGCTTCGAGGTGTAACGCCTTGAAGCGCCGGGTACAGGCCTTGTAGGCCTGCGTCATCTCCCCGGACGTGGCAAGGGGATAGGGCTGGCCATCAATGGAGACAACCCGCTCCTTGGCCAGGGCGAGGGTACTGGCCAACGCCTCCGGCCAGATCAGGGGCCGCCCGCCAATATACTGCGTGGCGACAAAGATGGTAGCGGGAACCCAGTAGCGCTTCAGGAGTGGAAAGGCCACCTGATAATTATTGTGAAACCCGTCATCAAAGGTCACTGCAACCGTATATTTTCCGACCCGCCCCTCCTGCAGTTCACGCACCAGCGTGGACAGAGAGACACAGCGGAAATGCCGGGCCAGATAGCCGATCTGCCATTCAAACCGCTCACGGTCCAGGTGCTGGGGAATGGGGAACGGCAGCGGCGCCGCCACAACACTGTGATAGGTGAGAATCAGTGCATCGTGACGGGCGACATAGCCCTTGACGGCTCTTTTCAAGCGGGAAAACAACATCGTCACCTAATATCGATCCGTGTCGCCAAGAATAAAATGCCACTTGCCCGGAACCGTCAGTTCCTTCTTCAATGTCCGGTCCCGGGCAAAAACCAGAAACCGATAGTCGCTTGGCGCATGGCTGAAGCCCAGCAGTTTCATGACTTTCGCGACCTCCCCCGAGGTAACTACAGTTGACAGGACATCAGCGCCAGCGGCACGACAGGCCCCAATGACTGCTGGCAAGAGATACAACAAGGGGGTAATGCCAGAAGAACGCTGAACGACATCCATGAGCATGGCACACTTCCGGGCAAGATCCAGATGTACAACGGCCAACACCTGAGGCGAAACACCCTCCCACACATGCACATAGAGGCAGTCAAGGGCAGGGCTCTGGGCGTAGCGCCAACGAATATAGGCCTCATCCTTGATGATCCCGCACTGCATCTCCACATTCTGCACGACCAGGGACTCCAGAATCCCGTCGGGCAACTCCTTCCCGGACTCGATACGGTATTTCCCACCCATCAGGCCACAATATCCCTGGATCGCCTGTTCCAGCAGCTTGCGCAGCGCATAGATGCCCGCCGATTTTATTCTAAAAACCCCGCCCTGCCGGTCATGCTGCCGGCCACCACGACGCAGAGGCAAGTGGTACTGTGCCAACTGTTCACTGAGATCGACAAAGCCGGCGGTCTTCACCAGCTTTGTGGCGTCATCCGACACATAGGAGGAAAAGGCAACGGGGCAATCGTTCAATACGGCGCGCAGCAGTCGCAGGGCAGGCAGACCCCGATAGCGTTCGTCGATGAAGAAGTTGACAGGATGTCCGGCCCTGACCACCCGGTCGCCCACCCGCAGGCGAACCGGGACATAGCCGATGCCACCACCCAGTTCGCCTCCGCATTCCAGGATGAAGAACGGGATTTCATCCCCGGCGTTGGGATTATCGATAAACTCCCAGCGCCATATAGCCATGTCATGCAGGCGCGGCCGGCCGGGATGATGTCGCCGATAGAACGCCTCCAGCGCGGGCATATCCCTTTCTTCAGCGCGCCGGACTACAATGGCATCGGTCTCGGGGCTCATTCTTCAATCTTCCGGATGTAGTTCGTTTCCCGGCACCGGGGCGGTCAGGTGACAGCTCATTGTAGCGGTACATCCTGGCCGAAGATATATTCACAACATCCAGAGCAAGTGCAACACATGGCAGACAGCAATTACCTGGAACGCTTCACGCTTAAGCACAACCCCCTCACGGCATCGCTGATGAAGGCCGTGTTCTGGCCGCTCAGCCGCCAGACAAAGGCCTATATCTTTGTAGCCACCACGGGAAGAAGCGGCACGGCCAGCCTGGAACGTATTCTCTCCCGGCTCGACCGCTGTATATCATTCCATGAATGCTACCCGATCATGCATGATCGGATGATGCAGGCACTGAACAACCGGCAGCCTGCCGCCGCGAGGAATACCTACGATTTCGTGAAGACCATCAATATCCGACGCGCGGCCCTTGGCCATAAGTATTATGCAGAAACGAACCACATGTTCATCAAATCATTCGCCGACTCTGCCGCCAGGGATCTGGGCAAAAAACTGAAAGTCATTCACCTGATCAGGGATCCGGTCGCGGTGGCCAGGAGCATCACCATGCTTAATCATTACCCCGGCACCGAAATGGGAAACAGGTGGTATCTGGACTACCGGGCTCCCGGCAACCTGATCCAGATCACGGACATGCTGGATACCGGTGACAGGTTTACCCATCCCTTTTTCAAGTCCCTGTGGTATTGGTATGAGATCGAGGCACGCGTGGAACAGTGGCACATGAGGCACGGGCATATCGCCATGTACACCTTCAAGACCGAAGACCTCAATGATGAGAAAAAGCTCTGCGCCTTGTTTGACCACATGGGTATCGATTACGACAGCCAGGCGGTCGCCAGGGTTGCCAGCACCAGAGAAAACCAGAAACTATCATTGAAGACAAAGGGGTCTGGTGAAATAGGCAATACCGAGTCAATGCACGAACTTTTCAAGGAAATGCTCTGTGTCAAAGGCTACCACCTGCCTGCCACCCTGTCGCTTTTCAGGTAGATCCATACCTGCGAAGATGGCCGACATCCAGGAAACCCACCGAGCAAAGGAATGGCCGCTCACCCTCGCGCGCGCAGCACAGATGAGCGATCGATCATCTGCAGGACTGCCTCATCTTTAAATTCTGGTGAATAACGCTGACTGCTCATTGGTCTTCCTCCTATGCTCAGATTATAAGCCCGGAGGTGTCCTTTATACCGGGGGAAGTCTACACGGATGAAACGCGCTGCTTACCAAATGCCCGGGAATTTACGCCATTTTTCTC